>REDV01000083.1 GCA_007695365.1 Cryomorphaceae bacterium
GCAGTTGTCGCAGTTATCAATAAAGGCCGTACCCCCGAAGTCGCCATTGCAGTCTTCTACGCAAGGCTCCAGGCCAGTATTTCCTCCTACGCATTCTCCGCATTCATCAAGGAAGGCAAAACCACCAAACACGCCGTTGCAATCCTGTAAACAAGGTTCCTGTCCGGTATCGCCGCCCACACAATTTCCACAATTATCCAAAAACGCAAGACCGCCCAACACACCATTACAATCTTCCTCGCAGGGCTCAAGACCGGTATTACCGCCTACGCATTCATCGCATTGGTCAATAAATGCCGTACCGCCGAAGTCGCCGTTGCAATCCTGTTCGCAGTCATCGCCGATATACATTGTAAGGTTACCGGCATTGAGGTCCGCCAAAAGGGTCTGGCCATCAGCCTGAGAAATCATCACAACCGGGATATTGATTTGTGCAGCAAAATTTCCGGAGGCCATTTCTACCGGAGCTCCACCTGTATTGTTAATGATTACGAGCGCGCTTGCTCCTGCATTTTGCGCATACCATGCTTTTTCGCTAAACTGACAGGTTCCGCGGAAAGCAACAGCAATGTTTCCAGCGATCTGTGCGGCATTTACCAAGGGGGCACAGCCCAAATCTGGTGTGCCGGAGCCATCATTTACGAGTACTGCAGTTCCACTGATGTTGGAGTCACCCACAGGCACCGCCCAGCCGCTACTTGTTGCCGTGGTGTATGTCAGCGACCCACTGAGTAGCTCAGGTGCTGTTACGTGTACAGATGGGTTGAAACACTCTTCGGGCCAGCAAAAGCTGTGTGAGGCCCCGTCGCCGTAGGCCGGAGTGGGCATGGTAACCAGTTCCGTTCCGTCAGGCCCGAAAACGGCATAAGAGCCATTTGCGTCACATCCACTCCACTGAGATCCGTTCATGCCATCACCGTATTCATCAAAGATGTTGAAGGTATAACACCCCTCTTCCAGACAAACTTCAGTGGTGTATGTTTGCTCATTGCCATAGGTTCCGGGGGGTACTGCCGCAATCACATTACCATTGCTGTCAATAATTTCCCATGAAACTTCATCACCCCAGCAATCTGTGGTGATTACAACAGTGGCAAGGGCATCGCCCAACAGGCAGCTTCCATCGTCGCAGGTGGCATCGGGATCATAATTACAGGCATCGGGATTGGTGCATCCTGATGATGGACTCACTCCGGTATTTCCACCCACACAATTTCCGCATTCGTCAATAAAAGCTGTTCCTCCAAAATCGCCGTGGCAGTCTTGCACACAAGGTTCATTACCGGTGTTCCCTCCCACGCAGATGCCGCAATTATCCACAAAAGCAATTCCTCCGGGGTCGCCGTTGCAGTCCACAGGACAAGGGTCAAGCCCCGTATTACCACCAACACAGGTTCCGCATCCATCGATAAAGGCTGTGCCACCGAAGTCTCCGTTACAGTCTTCGGCACATGGCTCTATACCGGTGCTTCCTCCCGCACAAACACCACAATTGTCAATAAAGGCTGTTCCACCCCACTCGTTGTTACAATCCTGCACACATGGAATTTGCCCGGTATTTCCACCCACACAATTTCCGCATTGATCGAGGAAAGCCGAGCCTCCCCAATCGTTGTTGCAGTCCTGAACACAGGGTTGTAAACCTGTATTTCCACCCACGCAGGTTCCGCACTGATCAATAAATGCTGTACCTCCTAACACGCCGTTGCAATCCTCAACACAATCACCATCGCATGAGCCGTCATCGCAGGTAGCATCTGGATTGTAATTACAAGCAGTTGGATTTGTGCATCCAAAAATGTCATTGTCGTCAATCACTCCGCTACAGTTATCGTCAATGCCGTTGCACGAAATCTCATCCATGCCGGGATTCACGTTCGGGTCGTCGTCGTCGCAGTCGGTATTGTTGTTTGCATAAGAGCAGATAATATTGCCCTGGGTAAAGGTGGCACCTCCTGGCAGCGAGCCAAAAGCAAGAACCACTCCTGTACCCGTTGCTACCGACCAATTGGGGGTATTGTCATTAAACTGGCCTTGGGATTCGATGAAGAAGGTAAACGGGCCATTATTTGATGAAACCGAGGCAGTGAAGTTTCCGCCGCCTCCTGTATTTCCGTAAGGCCCTCCCTGCAAAATAACTGTTCCGTTGTTGTCGCTGAATGTCCACGACACCTCATCCAGCCACCCGTTGCTATTGACGTTGATTACATAATCCCCATCGCAGGGGTTTTCGCACAGTGGATTGGTATCGTTTTGATCGCCATAGCCATCTCCATCGGCATCTACGTACCAACCGGGTTCCTGCTGACAGCTACCGTCATCGCAAACTGCATCAGGGTTGTAGTTACAGGCACTAGGGTCAGTACAACCCTGTATGAGGGTTCCGGAGGTAATTCCGGTGATGAAATTATTGCAATCGGCATTGCCAATAAACTCTACGGTAACATCAACCACGTCGCTTAAGTTGTAGTTACCAAATGTGTAAGTACCTTCCGGTTGATTGCTGAGTACCGTGGTTGGGTTTCCGCCGTTCACGGAAGCCAGCACATTGTACTGACCTGTTTCTTCGTTGTCGGCAATGGTTAGGGTGATTTCAAAAGTTGCCGACTGGCAATCTTCGGTTACAGATGCTTCGAGGTTGGGGCGACAAGGATCATCATTGCAGTTATCTAACAGAATTTGAAGGCTGTTCATCGCATTGATCCGTCCTCCTGTGGACACCTCATTGATCAAATTCGCCTTAACATCCACTCCATCATACAAAGCCTCACGCACCAAATCTGCAGCCGCTTGCGGATCTGCCTTTACGAGAGCTGTAAAAGATTCGCATGGCACGGAGTACAGCAACGCGATTACTCCGGCAGTGAGCGGACTAGCAAAAGATGTTCCACTGGTGGTTGTGTATGTGTTGCTGCCTGAAGTGGTTCGAACATTCTGCCCGGGAGCCGCAACGTTGATGCTATTGACACCATAGCCTGAAAAGGTTCTTACATCATTGTGATTGGTTGCTGTAACACTCACCATGTAGGGGCTGGAGCAGCCGGTAGGCATGTCTCCGTTTACATCAATGTTCACGTTGTTGTTGGCCGTTGCGCCACAGTTCAGGATTCCTTCCTCGCCAAGGGTATCGTAAAAGCCACACCACAGCGGGTAGTTATCCGGATTGGCGTTGTCTATTCCCCAACTCGCATTGGTAGCTACCACAAACGCCCCTTCTGCACCATTGGTATTGTTGTATAGCTGACGCATAACAAGCGGATACGTGTAAGAGGCAATCACATTTGATTCGGTGAGAGAGCCTACCGTTACCACCATCATTTTCACGTTCCAGTTGGCTCCAACCACTCCGAGTCCGTTATCGCCCACTGCCCCGATCATACCGGCCACTGAGGTTCCGTGATTTCCGCTCAGCACATTATCGTTGTTTTGATTTGGATTCCAACCGTTGTAGTCATCCACATATCCGTTGCCGTCATCGTCAATTCCGTTTCCGGGAATTTCACCTGTATTCACCCAGTGATTGGGCTGCAGGTCGGGGTGATTCATGTTAGCCCCTTCAATAATACACACCACAATATCATCGTTCTGTGTGGTTTGACCTCCTGTCGTAATATCCCAGGCCTCGGTAGTACGGATGTCAGCACCGGGTGTTCCGCCAGTTTGACCGGTGTTTTTGTGATGCCATTGCTGGCCAAACTGCGGGTCGTTGGGTATCGTTTCGCGCATGTACACATAGTGGTTAAACTGGGCTTCCTCTACTGCCGGATGGCGCTTTACGGCATCTAGCATTCGATAGGGATCCATCGCCAGCTGGTCAAAGCGCAAAGTCCAAATGCGGACGGGAGGCGAGATCAGTTCACCCATCGCGACACCGGAAGCAATACCGTCTACACGCTGAAGGTCGGTAACAACGCTTCGCAAGTCGCTGTCTGTGCGCACCTGTACGAGCAGCTCTCCGGGCACAAACGACGAAATTTCAGATTGTTGCGAAAAAGAAAAAGAAACAAAAAGGCTCAAAAAAGCCCATGTGGCAATGAGTCGATTTAACATCATACAGATTGGTTTTGGTAATGCCCGATAAAATTGGAAAAAACAGCTCGTAACAAAAAGGCTATTTAACCCTGAAATAGGAAAGCCAACAGGTTTTTATGCCTAAACCAAACGGGTTGACTCTGATTACAGCCCCAGCAATTGAGCGAGCTCTTCTTGTATCACCGGGTTAATAGCCACCGCGAGTGCCACAGAAATAGCGAGACCAATAAAAGCAAAACCGGCATCACGAAGTACTAGTCCTACTGTACTTCGCATGCTACGGTTTGTTTCGGCATGTGGTGTAAGCTGCATAGCAATTTCGCGCCCGCCAAGCAGACCCAAAAACACCCATGTGGTACTCATAGGCATTGTGCTTAGCTCCTTGAAGAAAAATAGAATGAAAGCGTAAACAAGGTCAATCACCGACGCGGCTCGCACATCTGTTACACTTGACTTTTCTTTAACGATGGCCTGAATTTTATCGCCACGCAAGTAAAAAAGCAAGCCCAAGCCGAAAAAGATAAAGCCAGCAAAGGCTATGTATTCCCAGATACTGAGTTGCCGGTTGAGAAAGATGGCGATATTGGCTGCGTCCTGCATGATCCAAACCGACCACAGTGCACCACTGATGGTCCATTGGGCTATCCTCCAGTAGGGATGTGGCTCACCCTGAACCAACTTAGAAATGAGTTTTGAGAGGAAATACCACACAAATATGGCTGTTCCAAAGGCCACAAAGTAGCCGGTTAAACTTTTCTGCGTCACGGCAAGGATGGCTCCTCCATCTGAGCTGAACACGCTCAGCAACATAAATGTGGTGGACACAGGCATTCTCAGCCGTGTAATTATCAACAGGATTAGCGGGGAGATAAGCTGTAAAAAGTGAAATGAGGTGGGCGATTCGGAAAATCCTTTTGAGGAGAGTCGCTGAAATGAGACATCGCCATTAAACGTATACCAACTGTAAAAGGAGGTCATCAAAAATATGGCACCAATAAAGAGCCACAAATGCCACCACTTTCGGTCTTCATTGGAGGCAATAAAGGTACCGATGGTCTGAATAGAGTCATTGGCAATGGCCGAGTATGCCGCGAAGATGAATCCAATCCACATTGCTATGGCCGGATAGGGATAGAAAATGGCCGAGCAAAAAAGACAGAAAGCAACCAACCTGAAGAAGGTGCGCTCCCTGAAAAAGAATAGACTCAGAATTTTGTACCGGCGGTCACCAATAATGGCTGAACCGAGGGTAGGCTGCTGAGAAATGGGTTGCTCCATCTTGCTTAAATGTCGTAGTCTTTATTAAAGTCTCCCGCAAACTCACCTGGCTCGGCAGAATCCACCGGGGTTTCTGCCGGGCGCATGTATTGACTTGCTTTGACGTATGCAAGCACTACGGTAAGCAAAACCACTGCTGCAGAAAGTGCTGTTCGATGGTTGATTGCCCAGCCATCACCGCGTTGGATATGGTGATACACATTGAGCACCATGTCTTGAGGCCATGCAATAACAGAAATACGGTCGAGAGGTAATGACAGGGCTGAAAGCACAAATACCAGAATAGCAATGAGCAATGTACCCGTCATGCCTTTTAACACAAAAAGCTTTCGAATAATCAGAATAGAGTAAATCAGAATAAAAACCAATACTCCTTGTGAGAAGGAGTGCATCCAGGGATCACCAATCTCAAATGACGACACAGCACCAATGTCTGCGATGGGCGATAATGTCAACACTGTGTCCAGCATGAATACGTACATTCCAAAACCTAATAGCGTGCCCAACAATTGTGCAGGCAGGTTGAGCCATACCGGCACCCAGGTCCTTTCAAACAAACTTCGAAGCAAGGAGTAAAACGGAAATAAATCAGCCTCAAAGCGATATGAACTGACAAAGATGGCAATCACGTAGATAAATGCCACCAGCGCTGAAAGCTCAAGGAGATTTAACGTAAACGAATTGGAGAGTACCCTGCCAAGCAGGATAAAATAAGCGAGCGAAAACATCAAACTAGATGTAATCTCTACCAAAAAAATACGGGTGTGCTTCTTCTTAAACCTCATAGCTACTTAATATTCACTCACCCTGCAATGAATTACGCTGTAAAAGCCGGAGATTGACATACCACGCAAAAATGCGATGGATTATTGAGTGGAATCGTGCCTCTACGTTATGCATTTCTTAACCCTATGTTAGAATAATGTTAACAAAGCGATTTAAATCCCATCAAAACACACTATTTCAAGAGCATACCACAAAGCTGATACAATACCCGTGCTCCCACGTTTCCATCCCAATCGTCTTGTCCGGGTGCAACTTCGCACAAGTCGAAGCCGATGATTTCCTTTCCACATTCGCCAAGTCTGAAAAGCAAATATGCCAATTGTTCAAATTGCAAGCCTCCGGGAACCGGCGTTCCGGTGTTGGGGCATAGCGAAGCATCCAATCCATCAATATCGACGCTTACAAATACCTTTTTCGGTAGCTTTGCGATGATATATTCTACCAATTGATGCCAGGTTACACCTCGCATCATCTCGCGCTGGATGAGGCGGTCATAGTACACCGCAATTCGCTCACCCTGACTTTTGGCAAAATCCACTTCTTCGCTGCAGTAATCGCGAATACCCACCTGCACCATTTGCGATAGCTGCGGAATTTGCAGCGCGTTGTAAAAAATAGAGGCATGCGAGTACTTGAAACCCTCGTAGGCATTTCTCAGATCCATGTGGGCATCAATTACCAACATGCCAAAATCGTCGTGGCGTTTGGCGAGTGCGCGGTAGTAACCCAACGGACTGCTATGGTCGCCACCAATGAGTCCTACTTTTTTACCCTGATCCAACCAAAAGGAGGTGCGCTCCTCCACCCATCGGTTCATTTGGCCACACGCCTCTGCCACCAACTCGTAGCGTTGCACCATTTCAGGATTCTCCTGCGGACGTGCACCCTGCTCCAATGCCTCAATAATTTGCGTAGCTTGCTCACGAGCCCTTTTTGAAAGCAAACCAAGCTTGCCGGGTAAGTCATCCAGGGCAATGCCGCGTTTCCACAAATTGGGATAGTCATAATGGTGAAGATCTACCTGATAAGATGCATCCAAAATGGCAGCCGGTCCCAGCGCGGCTCCCTCACGGTAGCTTACCGTGGCCTCCCAGGGCACCGGTACCAGCACGAGGTCTGACTGTTCGCAGGTAAAAGGTAAACCAAAAATACCGGCATCACTGCTTCCCGGGTCATTGGGGTTAAATTGTTCAATGAGTTCTTCCTTGGTCATTTGGAATCAATTTCAGAGAGCGAAGATATGGGTTTCGCTTAAGGTAGTTCGGTGATATTGCTTAAAATTGCCGCTCAAACCACAACCCACCCTATGCATGAGAACCACCTTTTTATTCCTTGCATTTTTCACCTTTTGCAATGCTCATTCTCAAACTGATACCACACAACACCTCAAAGAAGTAGTGGTTTCGAGCCACCGGCACCCGTCAACAATTGAACAGGTTGCCAGACAGGTAACGGTCATTGACCGCGCCGAAATTGAGCAGGCTCCTGTGCAGAGTTTATCGGAGCTACTTGAGTTTGTGATGAGCGTTGACATCCGACAGCGCGGGCAGTTTGGTGTGCAAAGCGACGTAAGCATCCGGGGAGGAACCTTTGACCAGACCCTGATTCTGGTAAACGGCATCAAAATGTCTGACCCACAAACCGGCCATCACAGTATGAACCTTCCGGTTGACCTCAACCAAATTGAGCGCATTGAAATACTTCACGGCGGTGCGTCGCGCGTATTCGGACCCAATGCTTTTGCCGGCGCCATCAACATCATCACCCGCACACGAGGCGAAAACCAGGTAGGTGCCGAACTCATGGCCGGTCAACACGGCTTGTTTGGCGCAGGTGCCCATGTTACGCTCAATACAGGTAACTGGAATCACAGCTTTTCATACAACCGCAGAGGCTCTGATGGCTTTATGCGCAACACCGATTTCATCTGGAACAACGCCTTTCTCCAGAGCGCTGCTCATCTGAAAAACCACGAGATTATCATCAACGCAGGATACAACCAAAAAGCTTTTGGAGCCACCACGTTCTACAGTGCCTTCTTCCCCAATCAGTTCGAAGAAACCAGCACGCGCTTTGTGTCTGTTTCTGACAAAATGCAGCTTCACGAAAACCTCTCGCTCAGTGTGCGGGGTTACTACCGCGAGCACCGCGATCGCTTTGAGCTTTTTCGCGAAGGCGACGGGTTCTTTATTCGAACAGATGATAACTTCTTTGTGATGGGCAACGATACCGCACCCGTCTGGTATCAGGGCCACAACTACCATCGCACCGAAAGCTGGGGCCTGGAAGCCGATGCCAGCTACAAATGGAAAGCCGGGGTAAGCACCGTGGGGATTGAATACCGTAGCGAAAAAATACAAAGCAACGTGCTCGGGCAGCCGGTTGAAAATCCAGTAAGTGTAAGCGGTGAGCATCCTTCGGCTCAATTTACCCGGGCAGATGGACGCGAAAACCTTAGTATTTACGCAGAGCACAACCTCAACTACAAAAACCTCTTTGTGTCGGCAGGAATGCTCTACAATATGAACACAGCATTTGAGGATGAGATTTTTCCCGGCATTGACGTGGCCTATCAGTTGGGGCAGCATTTCAGACCTTATGCAAGCTGGAACCGCTCTGTTCGTTTCCCCACTTTTACTGATTTGTACTACAATCTGGGCGGTGCTGTAGGCAGTATTGAGCTCACTCCGGAATCGTCTGTAAATTACGAAGGGGGGCTCAAATACTTTGGCAAACATGTAAGCGGGGTGGCTACCTTCTTCCGTCGCGAAGGGGTGAATCTTATTGACTGGATTCGCTTTGAAGGCTCCGACATAACCCAGGCTGCCAATATCACTACGCTCAACATCAACGGACTGGAATTGGGTTTTCAGGCCAACCTGAAAGCACTTCTGGGTGAAAAGTCCCCGTTTTCATCAATCCGCATCGGTTACACGTACATGCAGGGAGACAGCGCCAGCACAGGTTTTGAATCGAACTACGCTCTTGACTTCCTTCAGCATCAGTTTAACGCGGTGTTGCTTCAGCAAATCAGCGACAAGATTTCGGTGCAATGGAATACCAGTTTTCAGCAGCGTTTGGGCGGATACTTCGACCCATCTGTTGGCGAAGAAGTGCCCTTTGCACCTGTGCTACTGCTTGATGTGCGCATCAGTCACCGCACAGAAATGTTTGATGTGTTCCTGGAAGTGGCCAATCTTTTTGACCGGCTTTACGTGGATATCGGAAATGTTCCTCAACCCGGGCGCTGGCTGCGGGCCGGTGTTGCCATCAGACTGGGATACTAGCGCGGGCAGCTTACCACTCCAAACTGTCTTTGTCCATCCAAAGACCCTGTACCTTTAACACCTGTTCTACCACATCGCGCACACAGCCTTTGCCTCCGGGCAGGTGCGACACGTAATCACAAATCTGACGCACTTCGTGAGCAGCATCAGCCGGGCAGCATCCTACCGCTACATCTTTCAGCACGCGGATATCCACAATGTCATCACCCATGTAAAGGGTTTCTTCAGGTTTTAGTTTGTGCTGCGCCATGTAGTCGCTATAAACCTGCCACTTGTCTTTGGAGTTCAGAAAAACATCCTTCATCCCCAGCCCTTTAAAGCGCTCGCGCACCGCCTCTGAATCTCCGCCTGTAATCACAGCCAATCGAAAACCTTTTTTCACTGCGAGCTGCACAACATAGCCGTCTTTAACATTGGACGACCTGATTTGCTGTCCGTCGGGCATCAGTAGTACAATGCCGTCGGTAAATACACCGTCCACGTCAAAAATCATGTTTCGGATACTGCGGAGTTTCTGTTTATAGTTTTCCATTGGATTGTGCTGCAATACTTTCGGTTAATAACTGGTAGATTGCCCGCAGGCGGGGATGTTCCTCCAGTTGGGCGAGATGTTTGCGAAGTGTTTGCTCATCGCCGCGCACGGCCGGACCGGTTTGTACCCCGTAAGGGTCATGGGTAAGAGCCTTTGCAAGGGTTTCGCGCATCAACGGGTGAAGAATGGCGGGATCCACTTCTGCTTCTTCAAGTAAGCGCCTGCTCCATCCCCACAGATGATTGGTAAAATTGTTGGCAATCACTGCTGCCACATGCAGTCGGGCGCGCTGGTCTGAATTGAGTTCATAGTGCTGCGCTCCTAGTTGTGTGCAAACATCTTTGAGAACTGCCAACGCATCATGGCAACTTGCCTCAAGGCAAAAAGGCACATCGCTCCATTGATGGCGAACCGCTGAGGTTAAGGTCTGTAAGGGATAAAAAACACCTCTGTTGGGGTGCTTGCTCAAATCAGCCATGGGCCGTGTACCAGAAGTATGCACAACTACAGCTTCTCCGGCCGGCAACTGTTCCGACACCTCTTGCACGGCGTCATCACTCACAGCAATCACAAAAAGATGTGCCCGCACTTGCTCTGCCTCATTCAAGCGAAAGAAGTGCGTACCCAGCTCTTCGGCCAATAGCCTGCCGCGCTCTTCATTGCGGCTCAGCACACATTGCAATTCAAAACCTCTAAGCTTAAAGGCAGTGCCGAGATTGCTTGCTACCCTCCCGGCTCCTATCAGCGCTATGCCGAAGGAGTTATCAGGCATCGGATTTTTCTTTACGCACACGCTGAAAAACGGCAATGAGCGTTCCGATAACCATCAAAATACATCCCATCCACAACACATTAATCATGGGGAACATAATGGCTTGCATCACGATAAACTCGCGTCTGTTCGACTCATTTTCGGCCACTACAAATGTAAATGTGCCTGCCTGGGGGTCAATTTTGGTAAAGGCAAATTTCAGCCCTCGCTCCTCCTGTTTCACCGGTTCAGATACCACGCTCTCATTATCGCGCACAATAAACAATGGCTCTGCATACGACACTTGATTGCGCTGATTGACTACGCGCAACACGGCACGTACCCCTATATCACCGGCTTTCAGGTTGTGTTGCTCCGGCCTGGAAACCGGTCGGATAGAATCAAGTATCACAAGATTCACAGTAGTAAAGATGGTATCGCCCAGTGAAATTTCATGCTCTTTGGGCTCGAAAAACCCATCTTTATCCAGCTCTCTTTCCTCAATTTCCGCCCAACGGATGTGGGTGTAGATATCTTTGTTGAAGTAGTGCTTTGTATCAGGTTCAGGAACGTTACCAAAACGCTCATTGAGTTGCAGGTGAGGACGAAGCGTAAATAGCTTGTCGCCGGGTTGATGGGCATTCCACAGAGTGATGGGCGGCGTTTCCTGAGAGTCAGCGAGAGTAAGCAGCTCCCAGTACTTTTCACGATCCTTCAAAAAGCTTTCACCCGCGCGGTGATTTTCCTTGGCTTTAAAAAAGTAGCCGGAATGATACACCACCTCTCCTTTCATGTAATCGCGGGGCATTTTGTTAAAGTACTCAACGTTGAAGTACTTGTTGTGGCCTTCGCGCTCACTGTGTGTGTAGAGGATGAAATATTCATTCATACTCAGTGTATCGCCTTTGAAGAGGAGAATATCCTTGCGGTTGTCGAAGGTTTCGTTCAGCCTGCTGATGTCAATGCCCGAGGTGTTCTGCGAGATTTTCACGCTTTTTCCAGTAGAAATCAACGCCCCGGCCATGAGTAACCCAAAACCGATATGCGCCACCGATTGACCAGCCACGGGCATTTTTCGCTGAGCAATACGCAGGATGTAATCGGTATTGGCGGCAACGGCAAAAATGGACGAGAAAAGCAGGGCAATCAGCGTAAATTCACTCATGGTAAATTTCATGGCCCACACGATGAATACTGTAAAAGCCAGTGAAATGGCGAAAGAAAGTGCCATCTTTCTCACAAAAAGGTTCATGTTGGTTTTGTGGTAGCTGAAAAACTGCCCCACAGCAATCAGCAAGGTCACCATAAACGCAAATGGTAGCTGCCATTTATTGTAGTGCGCTATTACATCGCTTTTTGGAGCCATTTTACCTTCGGCGAGCACCTTCAGCACTTCGAGGTTCAGGGCATCACTTAACCACAGCAACACACCTGAGAATGGCGCTGCCAGCAGGTTATACACTGGTTTAGAGGTTTCGAAGGTAATTTGGGCAGCCGACAGGAGCAATACCAACGACGCGATAAAAACCCAAAACTCGCGGCTCCAGAGCTCTTCTTCTTTTTTCTGCCTGGGGAAATTCCTGCTCCGCGCCACAAAAATCATTACCACCGACAACACCAAAAAGATGAGAATGGCCGGTATCACCATTTTATGAAATGCAATACCCACTATCAGCAACAAGAACGAAACACCCGCATACATCATTCGCCGGCCACCATTGAGCGCTACACCAATCATCAGCCCAAAGAAGAAGAGCAGGTAAACAAGCAGTTGGCCTGTCATACCATCATCGGTAAACGAGTGCACGGAAGTTTCGCCAAGTACACCACTTCGGGTAAGGAAGGTGGAATACAGTACAAATATGAATGCCAGTGCGGTAAGTGCATAGGCTGCAAACACAGACCTGTTTTTGTGCCGGTTAATGAGCATGAGGTGCGCTCCTCCTACCAACAGCACCCACGGAACGAGCGAGGCGTTCTCAACAGGATCCCAGGCCCAGAATCCACCAAAGCTCAATGCTTCATAAGCCCATGCACCTCCCATGAGGATACCCAGACCCAGCGTAGCCACCGCAAAAAATGCCCAGGGCAAACCGGGCTTTATCCAGGCGCGGTATTCTCTGCGCCAGATGCCTGCCAATGCAAAAGCAAAAGGAAAGAGTGTGGCGGCAAAGCCCAAAAAGAGTGTGGGAGGATGGATGGTCATCCAGTAGTTTTGCAGCAGCGGATTTAAACCACGGCCATCCTGAAACTGCGGAAGGCGGGTGTAATCTGCGATTTGGGTCCAGGGCATACCCACATTTTCGGGCAATTCGCGAATGAGGATAAAAGGGCTGCTCCCCATCTTATAGCCGAAAAAGTAAATTCCGAGCAACATGGTTCCAAGAAAGACCTGCACCAGCGACACCACAGCCATCACCGGGGGCTCCCATCTTCCACCTCTGAAAATCATCACATTACCTAATACTACATGCCAGAAAATCCAGAGCAGGAAGCTCCCCTCCTGGCCTTCCCAGAAACACGAAAAGATATAACGAAGTGGCATGGCCGTGTTGCTGTGCTTCCATACATAGTCGTACTCAAAGTACTGACCCAAAATCATGTAGAACAAGGTGATGATAATACCCAACACGGAAAGGCTGTGAACCCTGAAAGCCCAGCGAGCCATCGTGCGCCATGATTCACCGTTGGGTCTTGCAGCCTGGTAAAAAGAAAAGGTAGCCAGTACACTCGCCACAAATGAAAGAATTACCCAAAAGTGACCCAGCTTACCTATCCATGCATTCTCTCCAATGTATTCCATTCAGCCCGCTAATCAGGTTTCTATCTTATTCTCCTCGTTATATTTGGACGGGCATTTCATCAAAATGTCGGTAGCCATAAACTCTTCGTCCACTACCCTGCCAATGAGCACCACGCTTTCGGAGCGCTCAAAATCCTGGGGTTTAGCTTGTAGCAGGTGTACCTGCCGCCTCTCGCCTTTCTCATCTTTCATGGTGAAAGTAGTTCGGTGAGGATCAATGGTAGGTTCGTAAACAATTGCTTCAGTGCGATCGAGGGTACCCACCACATGGTATTCCCTGCCGGGGTTGCTGAAAGCCTCGGCGAAATCAGCGTAGGTACTGGTTTCAGCGAGCGATCCCGCGATGGCCGCAATGGCAACCGCAATCACGATGATGGATATAATATGCGAGCGTTTCATGGTTGTTTGTCAGAAAAAAGCGTTGCGAAATTAACAAGCGATGAAGCTATAGGTTTTGGTTGTTTTCGTGATGTTGCATCACCTCTTCTTCCAGCTTGCCGATGCGACGGTCGAGCAACACAAGATAGGCAAAGATTCCAGCCAGAATTACCGTAACCACTGCCAGAACGACATTGATTTTTCCGCTGGCATACATGGTTTCCTGCAACCAATCATGGTTGGCGTGGCTCACTGCCGGAAGCAAAAAGAACAGTAACAAACTCATTATCTTCAACATTCTCATCATTCGAGGTTGTGTTTTAGTTGTGCGATTCGGTATCGCAATGTGTATATCCAGTAACCCAGCAAAATCCATCCCAATACTGCGGGGTAAAAAACGGCCCGTAGTGTACTGTCGAGGTCGTATGCGCTAAAAGCGGGGTTTCCTCCTTTTCCGGGGTGAAGGGAATCGGTAAAACGCGGAAGTATTAAAATCAGCACCACCAACATAGCAAAGGCAAAAATGTTGTACACCGCCGAAACCCTTGCGCGCCGGTCTTCATCATCCATACTGCCGCGAAGGATAAGATAGGCCACGTACATCAGAAAGGTAACTGCGGCACCGTTCAATTGCGGATCGCTTACCCACCACGCGCCCCAGGTGAAGCGCGCCCACAACGAGCCTGTAACGAGACCGAGTACGGCAAAAAGCAGCCCCACGCGAACGCTTTGCTCAGCTTTCACGTCGTGCATACGGTGGCCATTACCCAGAAAACGCACCCCTTGCACCACCGAAATTCCCATCAGGAAAAACATGGCAAACCACATGGGCACGTGAAAAATGAGGTTGCGAATGGTTTCGTTGAGAATACTGCGATTTGGAAAAGCGAATGTATCGTGGTGCGCCCGTGCCACAGGCTGCACACAAGATACTGCTACCCTCGCCTGCGGAAAAACCCTGAAATCGCGTCCGTAAAAGGCTTCCGGGTAAAAGAGCGTTCCGTCTGTATCATTGTTTACGAACATGTGGAAAAACACCTCATGTACATCCACCGGAAGGTTGAACTCTACGCGCATTTCTGTGGGGCTCATGATCTCACGGACGGTTCCGCAAAATGTCTGCTCACCAGAGGTCAACCATACTTGCTGATTGAGGTCCTTTTGAAAATGGGTGTTGTATCCGCGCACTATCACGGTAGAAACCCCGGGGAGCACGGTGCCGGTCGACAAGCTCACAATTCCCGGAGCAAGCGGAGTGTACAGGCTGACAATCACAACATAAAAGAGCAGCAGCACACTCCCGATTTTCCACCACCAATACCTCATTTCACGCGGGATTTAATCGCGCCAAAGGTAGGGAAATAAAACGTAAGCCAGGGTCACCGAAATCACCGTAATCATGCCCGTAAAGAGGGCGTTTTTCCAGCTATCGGAGAGGGCAATTCCCACCATAGCGTGCTGCGACAAACGGATAATGGAAAGCAGCAAAGGGAGTATCACCGGCATGCCAAGTATGGCCATGATTCCAAAGGCGTTGTTGGTTTTAGAAGCCACGGCTGCAATCATCGTAAGAGCCGAGCCAAGACCTGTGCATCCCAACACGATGGCTGTGAAAAGGGATGGCCAGTGACAATCTTCCAGCGCAGCCGGCCCCATGAACAGCACAAAAAAGAGCAAACTAAGCAAACCCAACACATTCATCAAAAGCGTGTTGTACACCATCTTAGCCAGGATGACGGATTGGGGCGCCGCCATCGTGTACCAGTAAATAGCCAGTCCGGGGCGATCGTGCCAAAAAGATTTGGCCGTGGCGTTAAAGGCGGCAAAGAGCACAATAATCCAGAAAAGCGCATTCCAGGTATTGGGATCTACGATTTGACGAAAGCTCAGATATGCCACAAAAATGGTGGCCATCACATAAAGCACCACCCCGCCAATGGAATGTTTCTGGCGCATTTCGAGCTTAAAATCGCGGGCAATCAGTGTGCTTATTTCCTGCAGTTGCATGGTCGCAAAAGTACGGAATGCCATGAGGCCATAAGCATTTTCAGAGGGCTGCGCTAGTTGATAAGCCGATTAGGTTTTACAAAGGTAACGCGGATTCCTCCGTATATGCTCCTCCCCATTTGTGGATTGAAGTAGCGGCCGTTGTTAGCATTGAGCCGAAAAAATGAATTGTAGCGCGTATCCTGAAGGTTCTCGGCACCGAAGTAAAAATCTACGTGGTACTTTTCTCCGAAACGTGTGCCGTATTGAATCCGCACATCCAAAAGGCTGTAAGCTTCCGAGTAAACCGAGTTCGCATTGTTGAGCGGAACGCCATCAAAAAACCGGAAATTCATGTGCATGGATAACTTGTTGTAAAACATTAAGTCAGCAACCGCACTATATTGAAGAAGAGGTATTCCGGGTAAATCATTTCCCGAAAAATCCTCGTTATTCAACACCATGTCATCGTATCGGTAACGCTGAATTCCCGACGATAAACCAATGTATGCAGCCGAAAGCAAATGCTCGTCGCTCCGTTTTATGCGGTATCGCAAAGTAAGTTCAACGCCGCGCATGTCAATAGCTCCGTTGTTGCTGAAACGACTGAATCCAAGGGAGTCGGGTTGTTCAATAATGGCATTGCCAATGCGCGTAGCATAGCCGTTTAACTCAACAAGCATAGCATTATTAAAAAGGCTGTTGCGCAAGCCAATTTCATAATGATCGCTGCGCTCAGGTGTTACCTCCGGGCTGGCCTGAATTTCCCAAAGTGTAGGTGTTGAAACACCCCTACTCACCAGGCTGTACAGCATAAATCGCCGATTAAACTGGTAAGACATCGAAAGCTTGGGCAACCAAACCGGGTCAAAAGCAAAACGCCCACTGAGATCTACGGGCTCGGCTACAAGGTCGGTTCTGCGAAAAGTGGTTTGAAGAATTCCCAACGAGGCATCTACAAAAAGCTTACGGCGGAGGTGGGTAGTAGCTTGCAGAAACCCGTTAAAATAGCGGCTCACTGTTTCGTCGTTGGTACGCATGTCGCCAAAATCGGCATCCACCAGATCAAACTCCGTTAAGGCGTTCAGATCGCGCTGGTACTCCCCTCCCAGCCTGATGTGCAGACCGGCGTCGTCCTCATCCCACTCGTACCCGAAAATGGTTCGCAAACCGTGTCCATTGGAGCCTTCGTCTTTAAAACCATTAAAAAACGGACTGGCTCCGTAGGGATTTAACTTGTTGGTGCTGTGTAGAAATACTGCCGTGAAGTTGTAGAGGTTCTCGGTAAAGTGAATTTTATTGGACAGCCCTAGCCGAAGCCACCTTCGCTCCATGCGGGTGTCGTTTTCAACAGCGTAAGGCCGCGCTGCTCTGGGGTTGGTGGCTACCTCCAGCGAATCGAGCTCTCCGGGTAGCCCCCAGGCTCCGTTGTAGTAAATGAAAAACAGCTTGATTTCTCTGTTGCTGGCCGGACGGAAGCGCGTAACCAGATTAAGCTGGTCTTTGCGCACACCCTCCTGCTGACGAAAACCGTCGTGCCTATATCGGAAATAGTTGAGCGATACAGCCGTTTTTTTGGAACTGGTAGAGAACGACAAGGTTTGTTTCTGCATGCCGTAGGATCCGGCCTGCACGTTGGCCGAAGCCGACAACTCTCCATATGGCGCCCAACGCGTGCTAAAAAGTGCTGCCCCTCCGTGTCCTTCGCCGTAAATGCTTCCCTGCGGGCCTTTGAGAATCTCGAGGCGGCCGATTTCTTCGGGGTCTATCAGTTCAAGCGCGGTTGATCCATCGGCAAGCGTCAGTGGAAACTCATTCCAATACACTTTTACATCGCGCACTCCAAAGGGCGAACGCATCAAGCTACCGCGAATAGACAATCGGCGGGAGCCACCGGGCCCGCGCGACTCCATTTGCACCCCCGGAATGGTGTTGATAGTTGGTTCAATAGACGCTGCAGCATTGCGTTCAAAGTCCTGTGCTTCGAGCCGAGCGATGGTTTGAGGTGTTTCAAAATGCCTGCTCTCGCGGGTGTAGGCCACAATTTCTACATCCCTAAGTTCAACCGGAACTGGCGTAAGTTTGATGAACAGATCGCCAAATCGCGGAATGGTTAGTTTTCGCGTAAAGTAACCGCGACGCATCACGTGAATGGAATCGCCGGGCACAATGTTGCCGTAAAGCGACAAATTCCCAAAGCGATTGAGCTCGTATTTGCGTTGCTGCCTCGGAAAAACCACCACCACACTGTCGAGGTTTCGGTGCGTTTGTGCATCCACTACCTGCAAAACGATATCGCCATCCACACTTTCCTGGGCAATTGAAAAATCAGGAAGAAAGATTGCCAACACTCCTATCAGGAGCAGGAATTTTCTATACGAGGACTGCTTTGTATTCATGGTGGCCGGCAACCACAAAGTTACTCAGCCGGGTGGAATTTCAGCGCAGCCGAATTCAGGCAGTAGCGCAGTCCTGTAGGCTTGGGACCGTCGTTGAATACGTGGCCCAAATGGCCACCACAGCCGGCACAAACAATTTCCGTTCTCTCCCAACCGAAGGCCTTATCGGGAATTTCTCGCACGGCGTCCTCGCTGATGGGTGCATAGTGACTAGGCCAACCCGTGCAGGATTCGTACTTGGTGTCACTTTCAAACAACGGATTATCGCACCCCGCACAATGATAAACGCCCACAGCCTTCAGATTCCAGTAGCTTCCGCTGTAGGCTCGTTCGGTGCCCTGTTTACGCAATACATAGTATGCATCGGGCGACAGCAACTCCCGCCATTCGCTGTCTGTTTTTCGCACCGGAAACTCCATTTCACCTTCACCAGGCTGGGCCGAACAGGCAAGCGCAAGGGTTGCGATTTGCAGTGCTAAGAAATAGTGCTTCATCCGAGGTTAAAACGCCCAATTGATGTGATTGTTTTGTAAGTTGCCAGATGAAGAAAGTTTGTTTCTCGAAGATTGACAATCATCTTCACTGATTTTTCTTTTTCAGCTCACAAGCATTTTCAGAATCCCGTAATTTCGCCGCGGAATGAAGGATTTTTTGAAGAACCTACTCGACCGATTCGCGCTAACGTTCCGAAAAGAACAATACGGACCAAAGGTCTTTTGCATCGGTTACAACAAAACCGGCACAACCACGCTCGGTAAAAGTTTGGAAATGCTGGGCTATCGCAATTCATCTTTCAATCCACGTGTCCACAACGAGTACTTTCAAAAAGGCAAAATTGATAAAGTATTGCAGTACGCGGCCAAATTTGAATCTTTCGACGATTTGCCATGGTTGCACCCCAACCTCATTCCCAAACTTGACAAGACATTTCCCGGCAGCAAGTTCGTATATCTTGAGCGAGACGAGCGGTCGTGGAAGCGCTCATACAGAGAGTGGTACTTTCTTCAAAGGGGCGAATATCCCGACGAGGAACGCGGTTACCACAACTACCTGGTTCATCAACAGTTTGTGTTGAAGTATTTTGCCGGACGGGAGCAGGATTTAATCTGTCTGGAAATTAAAGATCCACAAGGATTTCGAAAACTCGCAGAGTTCCTCGGTAAGCCAGTAATACGCGATGATTTCCCGCACTTCAATCGCACCAGCGAAATGAAAAAACGGAAGGCTCAAAACGTCTGATACGGCATAACTGGAGCGCCACCACCGCCAATATATTTGGTAACTTTGCCGTCCAACGATTATCAACATGCCAAAACAAGCCGAGAAAACCATGCCCGCTGCACCCGCAATCTCCGGGGAAACCTTGTTGGACGCCTGGCGACTGATGGCTACAGCCCGCGCCATGAGTGACCTCTACGAGGCCAACGCAAAGTTCACCAGTAAATATGTTCACGCTACTTCCCGAGGCCACGAAGCTCTGCAGATAGCACTCGGCCTCCAGCTCAAACCACAGGATTTTGTATCGCCTTATTACCGAGATGACAGCATCCTGCTGTCAATTGGAATGACACCTTACGAGTGCATGTTACAACTCCTCGCCAAGCGCAGTGATCCTTTTAGCGGAGGTCGCACCTACTATTCACACCCCAGCCTCAGGCGTGATGATCAGCCCAAAATCATTCATCAATCCTCGGCAACTGGTATGCAGGCCATCCCGTGCACAGGAATTGGTCTTGGGTTTCAGTACATGGAGGGCCAGGGGCTCTCAAAACCGCAGCGTGGAGAGGAGCCTGTTGCTGTTTGCTCTCTGGGCGATGCTTCTGTAACAGAGGGTGAAGTAGCCGAAGCTTTTCAAATGGCCGCTCTGCGACAGCTCCCGGTGCTATACTTCATTCAGGACAATGAATGGGATATCAGTGCAACCGCTGAAGAGACCCGCGCCCAGAATGCCTACGAATACATTCAGGGCTTTAAGGGAATCAAAGCTGTGACCATTGAAGGCAACGACTTTATTGCATGCTACGAAGCCCTGCGCGAAGCACTTGATTACATCCGCACAGAACGCAAACCGTTTTTGCTCCACGCAAGCGTTCCACTATTGGGGCACCATACTTCGGGTGTTCGCAGGGAGTGGTACCGCCACGATCTGGACGAACACAAAGAACGCGACCCCTATCCTAAATACCGACGCCAACTGATTGACCTGGGGTTTGAAGAATCGGAGCTGACAGCTATTGAAAATGAAGCCCGCGATTCGGTTCATGATGATTACAACCGCGCGCTTGAAGCGGAGGATCCCAGGCCCGAAGATATATTTGACCATGACTTTGCCCCTTCTCCCATCACCGAGGAAGTAGGTGAGCGCACCCCTGCGAACAAGGAAAAAACCCTGATGGTGGATTGTGCTCTTTTTGCGGTGCAGGAAATCCTGGCCAAGTACCCCGAAAGCCTGCTTTACGGTCAGGATGTAGGCGGCAGATTAGGAGGCGTTTTTCGCGAAGCCGCCACGCTGGCGCAGAAGTTTGGCGACGACCGGGTATTCAACACGCCCATTATGGAGGCGTTTATTATTGGAAGCACTGTGGGAATGTCGGCCGTAGGCTGCAAGCCCATTGTGGAAGTACAGTTTGCCGATTATATCTGGCCGGGCCTCAATCAGTTGTTTACCGAAGTGAGCCGAAGCTACTACCTGAGCAATGGCAAGTGGCCCGTGAATGCCATTATCCGCGTGCCCATCGGAGCATACGGCAGTGGTGGTCCGTTTCACTCGTCAAGCGTTGAATCGGTATTGGCCAATATCCGCGGAATTAAAATTGCCTACCCAAGCAACGGTGCCGACCTGAAAGGACTGATTAAATCTGCTTTTCACGACCCCAACCCCGTGGTGATGCTCGAACACAAAGGGTTGTACTGGAGTAAACTACCCGGAACAGAAGACGCGCGCACCGTTGAGCCTTCAGAAGATTACGCCATTCCGTTTGGCAAGGCGAGACAGATTCAAGCCGCAAGCAAGGAAGCCATTCAAGAAGGAACCTCAGCCGTGATCATAACCTATGGAATGGGTGTTTATTGGGCCAAAACTGCGGCGGCGGCATTTGAGGGACAGATTGAAATCATTGACCTTCGCACCATTGCCCCATGGGACCAGGAAATGGTTTACGATGCGGTTCGTGTGCACGGAAAATGCCTCGTGGTTACCGAAGAACCTGAAGACAACGGATTTGCGCAAATGGTTGCTTCAAAAATTCAACAAAACTGCTTTGAACAGCTCGACGCACCCGTGATGGTTATTGGCTCCGAAAACCTCCCTGCCATTCCGCTCAATTCTACCCTTGAACATGCCATGATTCCCAATGCCGACAAGGTGCAGAAGAAGCTCAGCTCGCTTCTGAATTATTGATATTTACATCGACCTGCCCGTGGAAGTTTTCCATGCGCCTTGCATGAACCTTTGCCGTTTGTGGGTGTTGAGAGCGTTGCCTACCCCTAAGGAAATACTAAATTTGCAGCCAAATTTTTTGAACCATGTCAAGATTTCACGCCCTTCGCGTAAAGCATATCCAGAGAGAAACCCCCGAAGCTGTTTCTGTAGAATTCGACGTTCCCACTGAACTGAAAGAAACTTTCAAGTTCAAGCACGGTCAATATGTGGCCATTAAAGTGGACGTGAACGGCGATGAACTGCGCAGGTCTTATTCTATCTGCTCCAGCCCGCATGAAAACAAACTTTGCGTAGCCGTTAAAGAAATTGAAAACGGACGTGTTTCGGGTTATTTTAATCGTGAACTGCGCGAAGGTGATGTGATGGAGGTAATGCCACCACTCGGAAATTTCACCGTTCCTTTGGATGCAGGCAACCGCAAAACCTACGTGGCTTTTGCTGCCGGAAGCGGAATTACCCCAATTATCTCCATTCTAAAGGCCGTATTAGAAACTGAACCTAACAGTACTTTTCGGCTCTTCTACGGAAACAAGGAGAGCAAGTCGGTGATTTTTCATAAGGAGCTCGAAGAGCTTCAGGCGCGTTATACCGACCGCTTTCATGTACATATTCTTTACAGCCGCCAGCGCTCGGGCGACCCACTTTTTGAGGGCCGAATAAGCCGCGAAAAGATTGAGGCACTGGCGGAGAAATATCCTGCTGTAACGCGTGCAGATGAGTTTTTCCTCTGCGGTCCCAAACCGATGATTGAGGCTGCGTCGGATCTGTTGCAAGCAAGAGGCGTGGCCAAAGAAAAAGTTCACTTTGAACTCTTCACCACGGCCATTCCCGGTGAAGTGGCCGATGCCGATCCTGATACCCCGGAAAGCAAGGGGCCGGAAGAAAATTCCGGCATTTCCAAGGTGCTGATTATTCTGGACGGCGATGAAACCGAAATAGAAATCCCGAAGGGAACCACCATTCTGGACGCAGCCATTGATGCCGGTTTAGATGCTCCTTTTGCTTGTACCGGCGGTTCATGCTGTACCTGCAGGGCAAAAATGCTGGAAGGTCACGCCGAAATGGAAATCAATTATGCGCTCACAGATAAAGAAGTAGCAGACGGCTACATTCTCACTTGCCAATCGCATCCAACCACTCCGCGAATGGTGGTAGATTTTGATGCCTCCTAATCTGCCGCTTCGAAAAAAGGTGTTTCCATCTTTTCTGCAAGAAAGATGTACGGACTGTGTTGATGGTGACCAAAAATTTCTTTCGGGTCATCAGGATATTTCTCCCGGTACTTATCATCGGGCTGCAACACAATAGTGGTTCCGGTGCGCACGTAGTTATTACTCGCAACAAAAGGCGGTAGTATCAGACCTTCGAGACGATTCTGCACCATTCGCTCTGTGAGTTCTCCGAGATATTTCTGATAGCGCTGTTGTGCCTTGCGCGTAGGTTTATCCAGGTGATTGTAGATGTGTCTGGCCACAATTCTCTGCGGCAGCTTTTGCGCACGAATCAATGCGTCCACATGCAGAAAAGGATTGATGCGGTTAAAGTCATCAAATGTTTGAACGGATATCGGCACCTCAGGAACCCAATCCGCAGAATTTACCACGTTGTAGGCCCACCCGTTCTGCGTAAGGGCTTCATAGTTGTACGCAAAATACAGATTACCCGGCTTTGGGGCGGCGCTACAATAAGTTTTGAAACGGATTTTTTCCGAAAGTGTACCTTCTTTCTGCATGTGCAGTAAATGAGCTGTAAGCAGGTAAGCAATGGCACCGCCCTGACTGTGTCCAACGATATAAATGTTGCGGATTTTGCGATGAGAAAGGTCGCGGATTTTCGGAATAACATCCCGCGCAATAAAAGCCATTCCTACTGTCCAGCCTGCGTGCACCGCTGCATCGGGATGCATTGCCAGCGTATAATCAAACATTTCATTGGGAGCGAGCTGAAGCGTTCCACGAGCTGGAATCATCGCTGCGTAAATATTCTCCAGCCAGCTGTCCTGTTCAGGTGTTGTTCCGCGAATACTTATGACAGCAGCCGTCCGATCCTCATTAAGCCACAGATCATAATAGTTGTCCAGGCCCATTACCGGACTTTGATATGCCCTGTAAAAACTAACGGGAGACTCAAATTGCTCAATGTATTCGTCGACCAGCGTAGTTTGCACAGAAACCCGCAGCATTTCCAGGTATTCTTCTTTATTGAATCCGGGAGCAAACTCTTGAGCAATGAATATGCTATGCTGCATCAGGGCAGCTAACATCAAAAGCAAAGGCAGTTTTTTCATGACATTGTCACAATTAGGACTTGAAAGTTACGGTTTCGGGCGGGATAAGTGTTTGTTTTTTTTGCACTCAGCAACAAGCACCAAAATCCAAAACTCAAAGGTAAAGTTACGAACGGTCGGGATTTTGTTGCCGGTGTCAGGAAGCCCAAGCCATTTCTGCAAGGCTACCTTACCACCACCCTTCTCCGCTCCGCTTCCTCTTTGTGGTGAATGTGCAAAATGTACACTCCTTTGCCGAAGTGTGCCAACTGCAAGTCGTGCTGGAGCGCTCCTGCAGCAATCATCGATTCCGAATGCACCATCCTGCCGGATACGTCAAAAACCGTGATGAAGACTTCACCCAGAAAAGCACCACCAGCAAGGGTAATGCGATCCGCAGTGGGATTGGGATACAGCCTTACTTTTTGCAGCTGCAGCGAGACAGAGCTGGCGAGGATGTCGCAGTCTTTGATGGTACCGTCGGGTGCGTTCGGTGCGCCCGGGAAGATATCAGCATCCGTATCGTCGCAATCGAGGTCGTTGTCCACAAAACCTTCCGGAGGGAAGCACTCCCATACTGAAACCTCGGGGTTTCCAAACCCATCGCCATCGGCATCTTCAAAATACCACATGGGTTCAAAGACTTCAACCCACACGATAAGGCTGTCGGTTTCCGGCTCAACAGCGGTACCTTCCATAGCCGTAACACTGTACATGATGGGATGTAATCCCGAGCCTGCTTCAGCGGGGTCAAACACATTTCCCGAAACACCCGGGCCGCTGAAATCTCCTCCGGCAGTACCGGTTGAAATCAGGGTTCGCGCAGAATCGGTAGTGCAATACGCAATGGTATCCAGCCCGGTAAAAGAAGCATCGGGTAGTATGCGTAAAATAACGTCAATACTGATTTCTTCACCATTGAGAGTAGCGGGTGGCAAAAAACCACCGCAAGAGGTGCTAAGAAGCCAGGCCTGCACATCTGCCTGAAAAGATACGCTGAAAAGAAAAAGACCTGCCTGCTGGGGTGTTCCCTCCAGAAACCCGCAACCATTGGCCGGAGGGGAGTAACTGTTTTCGTTGAATCCCCCGGTTATTCCTACCGGTAAACCTGTAAATTCCGGGTTGTACATCTGAATAACGATACCGGAAGCAGAGGAATAGATTGGGTCCAATATACTTCCCGGAATACACCCTGTTGTGATGTGAAAGGAGATGTTGTCGAAATAAGGCTCGTTGATCTTGCCGGGAATGGTTTCATCCTGACAAACACCGCCGTAATCAGGTAATTCGCTAAGGCAATCTTCCGGTTCGCACTGGCTGAATGCGGTGGATGCACTGCTGCAAACCAAAAGAAGAGCAAAAACCACCCGGAAGATTGAAATCTCTGTACATCGCACGGGCTTAGATGTTTTCATGGTTCTTCATTTTGGTTTTCACATACTTCTCAATGTTGCCCAACGCTGAACGATCAACCGGAAAAACCGAAAGTTGGTAGCGCCCTGATTCTGTTTGGCTCACCTGCACGGGCTGTACGGAGGCAGTCCACGGACATTGTTCAGCCCATTGGCGCAATTGTCGTGAAGCATTCTCCGGCTCTGCCTCGGGCCAAGAAATTTCAAAGCGGTCGGGCATATTCAGGGCGCGATCGGTTTGGCGGGCGTAGGATTGAAAGGCTACTTCGGTATAGGGTATGCTCAGCAACTCGCCTGAATCATTCAGCACACCCAGCGATTGCAAGTAAAAAGCAGCCACCTGTCCGTTTCCGTGACTGGTTCGGATACTGTCACCCAAACGAAATCTTCGCTCCAAACGAATCATCAAACCGCTGAATGCCTGCATCCATGTTTTGAATCCCGCGATAAATACAACCGCCAATACCACAATAGTGAGCAGAAAATTCACCTTAATCAAATGGAAAAGAGCCCAGGAGGAATAGCCTGCCCACGCAGCAAACCGCACACGAAAATCCCAGCGCTCAATCATTTTAAGGTACTTCCGCTCCTTAATCAACACCAACACATACCGATCGAGTATCCGGAAGAACAAGTACAGCAGGACTCCCACAATTACCAGAAAAATCATCTGGCGAATGGGGTTGTTGTCAATCATGTCGTAGGCTGTTTCCATTACTCTAAGGTATCAATTTTATTTCGCGCAGGTACTGCTCAAGATAGGGGCGAAGCGCACGGTTGATTTCAAAAACATCCTTGCTAACTTCCACGACAAGGGTGGCTCTTTTCATCGTGTTTAGCTGATGTCGCACCCAGGTTTCACCTTCGAGGTTAAAGAGCATAACCATCCGCTCAAGGCTTAATGAACGATGCAGGTATAGGTTGTACAGCAAGGCTTTCCAGTTGGCATTTCGAATGTCGGGAATAGACATATTGCCAGGATCCGAAACCCAGATAGCTCCTTTGCTCACCTGATTGACACTTCGCACCCAGTACCTCAATGCCAGTCCGACATTGCCCTCAGAGCGACGGTATAGCTTTTTGACAAGCTTCTCCATTTTTCTAGACTTCAAGCCCTCTGCCTGTTTTTGTTCGTTTTCGAGCAACAGGCCACCTGTTTCGTGTCGCTTCCAGATGGCATCGCGGGTTTCTTCAAACGATGCAGGCTTGATCACAATAGTGCCAACAAGGTGCTCACCAAGCGTTATTTGCGATGAAATCATTCTAAAACCCTCATTTCCTGCTGATAGCAAAAAGAAATGCCTGTGTCCGAAGCGTACAATCAGTTTTTCGAGTGCCAGAAGCGCCTCTCCTCCACCCTCAGCACGCAGCCACCACTGCTCAATATCATTAAAAATGAATACCGTGCCTTCCTGAACAGATGTGAGAATACTGCGCAGGGTCCCCTTGGGGTTGCCAAGAGCTTTTCCTATCTGAGCGAACAAATCTGAGGCACTGTGACTCCCTCCCTGAGGTGGTTCAATGCGGATGATTTTGCCTTTAATCAGGTTGCCGGCTATGTGCTCAATCAGAAAGGTTTTTCCTGATAGGCTATCTCCAGTTACAATCAGGGCTCCACCTGAGCCACCTTTCATACGTTGAACAGCTGAGCGGGCAACCACCATTTCGCGGTTCCGGACGTGGATGGCACTTCCTGTATTGAGATGCCTGCCGCCAAAAAGCTGCTTGTAGTAGTACGGGAGATCCGAGTCAATGTGCGGTGGCAACTTGAGTGTGTCCAGAAAATCAAGCATCCGTGCCGTGTCGTTATCCAACTCTTGGTACTTCCGCTCGTAGCGGGCAACCACAGCTTCGTATTGCCTTCGGGAAATGAATTGTAAAAACTCATCCTTCAAGGCACTCACCCTGGAGAAGCGTTTACCCAACCACTGATAAAGCAGCGGTGAAGACTTGTCTTTATCACTCTGAATGGTGAGCTGAGCCGCTCTTTCCAGGACAGTTTCTGTCTGCAAAACCCCAAGCAGTTGAAGCCGCATATCGAGCAGCATGGCACCAAAAGCTTTCTCAGTCTTTTCGAGCTCTTCGCGCGCTTCTTGCGCTGTTTGTTCCGATTGTTCAAGCACCGATTTCCAATCTTCACCTTCAGCCTTTGGTTCGCTGTCAAAACTGTACGAAATCAGATTTGCCGTATTCACCACCTTGCCATTGATGCGGTTCAATTTAGAGGTAATGTCTTGAATTTCTTTACGGTAAGGCTCAACCAAAGTAGTGTCAATCAAGTAGTCGGCAATACGCGCTATTACAATATCTTTTTGAGGCAAGCGCTTGGTGAATGTAGCACCCGACCACTCTTTTCCGGTGTTGAGCAGTGTGCATGATTCAGGAAGCATTGCTGTTGCCTCATCACTTCCACTTTCCACCCTTTGAATAAGCAATTGCGGATTTAAAAACAGTCGTTCGTTCAACTTAAAAACCGTTTCCTCTTCGCCAATATCCTTGTTTGCTTCTTTGCGCAAGTGTTCAATTCCATCAAAAAACACGTTGATATTGTCGCGAACAGCCTTAAAGTATTGGCTCCTAACAGTAGCTTCAGAACGCTGTAAAACAGATAGTATGTTAGCCAAAACAAGCTGAAACCACAGTCCTCCTTCCATGTGTTGCAGAAACAATTTCTGGTTTTGCGCCCAAGCCTCAGGGAAGTGCCGCAAGCGATTGAGAAGTGCGGACTGCGTTTTTCCCGTGAAATCTATTCTTCTCGCCCGAATGAGACCGTTTATGTCAACATCGCACGCAGCCCTGGCCAGTTCCTTCGCCATGGAATCCACCAAAGCTGAGAGCTTTTCGCCAAACCGCTTGTGCATGCATTCCGCTTCATCTTTGAGTTTACTAAAAACACTCTGCAATTCATTTTGGTTGCCGTTATTTTGACTTACAAGTGGGCGCTCTATAAGGTGCTTTTTCACAAGCATCTGTGTCTTTTCTGCCAGTTGGTAATTGTTCTGTACCCACTCCCCCATCAGCCGCTGAAATCCGGGCAGCAAAAAGGTATCTGTCCAAACAGCCAGTAGCTCATGAAGGGCAACATGGGTGCGTTTTGCCCCTCCGAGTCTTCGCCAAAACTTCAAACGCGTTTTGGCTTTTCTAATTCTGGCGCTATCATCCGGGTGCACCGCCAAATCGGCTATCTGCAGTGCACGCTGAAATACTTTTTCATGTTTGCCCGGTAATTGCTTTACCTGGTCTAACCAAATCTGGATGCCCTGCCCGAGTGCCTCTTCCTGCTGCTCAAGGGGTTCTGTGGCTTCACGAAGCGCCTCTTGTTGCAGCTTGTTTAAAAAAACCTTGCTACGTTCAGAAAGCTCTTTTGTGGTAAGTGTATCATATTCTGAACAATAGACCAACAACAGTTCACCCATGCTGCTCACAATTCCTCGCCAGTGCTCCGAAACCGAACCCAGAGCGCTATTGACGAATACCTCGTTGACTTCCTTAAGTTCGGATACTACTTCATGCAGTGCTTCATCAAGGCCCACTACGGGCGAATCAAATCCCTCCGGAGATCGTTTCTCCACGGAAATCTTCTCAGCGCTGGTATCCTTCTCTTCTTCTAGCATCTTTCCTTACTCTGTAAATTTAGGTAGCGGAATCAGGGCAATGTGCTTGCACAAAGATATTTTTTTCACATTCAGGCGTGCTCAAAGCATGCAAAAAGCCTAAAAATCGTCAATTTCAGTAATAAACCTTACTATCACATCCCCATTCCATACATTACCATTACCTTCGTGGCCTGAACCAAAAAATTGAAAAACCCATGAGAAAAGTAAACCTCGCATTATCTATCTTCGTTGCCGGATTGTTTCTGGTATCATGCGAAGAACAACAAGCTCCACAGGAAAAGGCGGAAACCCCTGAAAAAACCGAAAGCGGCATTGCTGACGGAACTTACGATATTGATCTCAAAAACAGTGTTGTTGAATGGAAAGGCACCATGCTTGGTGTGAAGCATCACACAGGAACACTGAATTTTCAGGCCGGAAAACTGGCCATTGAAAATGGTGTGGTAACTGCGGGAACTTTTGTCGTTGACATGAACTCGATGAGAACTACCGACGACAACTACAACCCTGAGGAAGGTCAAACTCCAGACAAACTGATTGAACACCTCAAGTCTGACGATTTCTTCCTAACCAGCGAGTATCCTACTGCTACTTTTGTGCTTTCGGATATGTCGGGCGAAAAAGCCAAAGGTGAAATGACCATTCGCGGCAACACCAATGATGTAAAAGTGAGCGGTGTTGCTGTTGAAGCGCATGGCGACCACATCCACGGCTCAGCTACTGCTGTTTTGGATCGTCAGAAATACGACGTGAAATTTTCTCACCCACTGGAGGAAATGGTTCTCTCTGATGACCTCGAAATCAAGGTAAACTTCACTGCGAACAAAAACTAAGAATAGAGATATTCCTAAAGGAGAGCCCCGGTGCAACCGCATCGGGGCTTTCTTTTTGTGGTCGGCCGTAATACCCCATTAATCCCCCATAAAACCTTACCTTTGCACTCCCAAAAACAGAGCTTTGATTACAGTACAAAACCTTTCGCTTCAATACGGCAAACGCATTCTCTTTGATGAGGTAAACCTCAAGTTTGCCGGTGAAAACTGCTATGGAGTTATTGGTGCCAATGGTGCCGGTAAATCAACCTTCCTGAAAATTCTGGCGGGTGAAATTGCCGCAACCCGCGGTCAGGTTTCACTGGAGCCCGGCAAGCGCATGGCCGTACTGAAGCAGGATCACCGGGCCCACGATGAAGATCTGGTGCTGGATACAGTCATGATGGGCCACGAAAAGCTCTGGAAAATCATGCAGGAAAAGGATGCAATCTATGCCAAACCCGACTTTTCGGAGGAGGATGGCATCCGCGCTTCCGAGCTGGAAGCCGAATTTGCTGAAATGGATGGCTGGAACGCGCAATCAGACGCTGCTGCCCTGCTCAGCGGTTTGGGAATTTCTGAGGACCTGCACGAAATGAAGCTCAAAGATCTGAGTGGAAACCAAAAGGTGCGCGTACTCCTGGCACAGGCCCTCTTCGGCAATCCTGATGTGCTGATTTTGGATGAGCCCACCAACGACCTCGATATTCGGACCATCACATGGCTTGAGAACTTTTTGCTCAATTTCAAGAATACGGTGATTGTGGTTTCGCACGACCGACACTTTCTGGATACAGTTTGTACCTACATCGCCGATATCGACTTTGGAAAAATTCAGCTTTACACCGGTAACTACACTTTCTGGTACGAATCAAGTCAACTGGCCTTGCGACAGCGCTCGCAGGCCAATAAAAAGGCCGAAGACAAGAAAAAAGAACTTCAGGAGTTTATTTCGCGCTTCAGCGCCAACGCATCCAAAAGCAGGCAGGCCACCAGTCGAAGAAAGTTGCTGGAAAAAATCAATGTAGAGGACATTCAACCCTCCAGCCGCCGATATCCTGCCATTATCTTTCAGCAACAGCGCGAAGCCGGCGATCAGATTCTGCACATCGAGAACCTCACTGTAAAGCAGAACGGAACCCCTCTTTTCACCGGATTGCAACTCAATGTGAATAAGGGCGATAAAATTTCATTCCTCAGCAAAGACACCAATGCCACCACTGCGCTGTTTGAAGTGCTCAACGGAAACAGGAAGCCCGATAGCGGCTCCTTTGCCTTTGGGCAAACCATCACCACAGCTTATATGCCTGCTGACAACAGCTCTTTCTTCAACAGCAACGACAACCTGATTGATTGGTTAAGGCAGTACAGCGAGGAAAAGGACGAAGTGTACATCCGCGGATTTCTGGGTAAAATGCTGTTCTCAGGCGAAGAAACGCTCAAAAAATGCAATGTACTGTCAGGTGGTGAAAAAGTACGCTGCATGCTTTCGCGTATGATGCTTGCCAGTGGAAACCTCCTTATCCTCGACGACCCAACCAATCACCTCGATCTTGAATCTATTACAGCACTCAACAACGCGTTGCGCGATTTTCCCGGAACAATTCTCTTCACCTCGCACGACCACCAGTTTACACAAACCATTGCCAACAGAATTGTGGAACTTACACCCAATGGATTTGTGGACAAACTGATGACTTACGACGAGTATCTCGAGACGAAAGGCGATTTAGTGGCCGTTTGATTCAGCGGTTTAGCCAATAAAACGCTGCGTTGAGCACCGTTGCAAACGATACCCACATGAGGTATGGAACCTGAAGGTAAGCCGCCCATGGACTTACTTTGTAAAAGGAGAGTATCATCCAAAGAATGCATACCCAAAGCACCCCTATTTCGGCAAGGGCCCACCCCAACTCTTTGAAATTGAAAAAGAGAAAACTCCACAGAAAGTTCAGCCCCAGTTGAATGAAGAAAGCCGTGTAGGCCATGCCCTTCAACGGAGATGCTTCACTGCTCCACACGAGGTACAAGGAAATACCCATTAGCGCGTAAAGAATGGGCCACACAATACCAAAGAGGAAACCCGGGGGCGTAAAGGAAGGCCTGTCCAATTCCTGATACCATGTGCTGGTTCCGCCTGCGGTGAGATAGCCCGACAGGCCGCCAACCATCAGCGGAATGGCGATACAGATAACAAGCGCTATGAAATCCTGTGCCCTGATGACCCAAAGGTAGTAGCATTTGGCCATAATCTGAGTCAAAACCTGCTAAAAAACAGTTTTGAAACTGACATATATCATCCTATGGCGCGAAATCCTCTCTTACCTTTATCCTGTTCAAAGGAAATAATCAAAAAACATACAACCATGAAAAAAAGAGAGCCCGTTAGCAAGATTATGACTTCTCAGTTGGTAACACTCAACCTAACTCATTCTCTTACGGATGCAGAAAAGATGTTCACCAAAAACAACATTCGACACATACCCGTGGTAAGCGGAGATGAGTTAATTGGAATGTTGAGCCTCACAGATTTGCTTCGTATCAGCTTTGTTGACAATTTTGGCGAAGGAGAAGGCGAAATAGATACTGCAGTCTACAACATGCTGAGCATTGACCAGGTAATGGTTTCGAAGCCGGTGGCTGTGCAGAGCGATGCGACCATTCGCGAAGTGGCTGAAATTCTCGCCACCAAAGAATTTCACGCCCTGCCGGTAGTTGAAGGCAAAAAACTGGTTGGTATCGTTACCACCACCGACCTGATTAAATACTTATTGGAGCAGTATTAACAACCATTCTGCTAACCAATCAAAAAGGTCGCTGCCTTGAGGGGTAGCGACCTTTTTAACGTCTTGCTGTTGAATGATCAGCGCGCTCCGTCAATCATTAGGGGTGTTTCACCATTGGTGATGATTACTTTGGCGTTGGGCGATCTGGATAGTTGCTTAAAGGCCTCGATGGCCTCATAGCGTAGCACTTCGGGGGTTAATCCTTCTGAAAGGATTTTCTGTGCGTCGCGAACACCTTCGGCTTCAATGCGCTGACGATCAGCTTCAAGCCGCTGCTGATCAATTACAAAGCGCATTCTCTCGGCATCCTGCTCAGCACTGAGCTTGGCCTCAATGGCAGCTGCCAATGTGGGCGGCAAAATGATGCGCTTCAAAAGAACCGATTCGATAACTACTCCCCGAGGCTTCAATTCTATCATCATGCGCTCGCGAACTTCCTGCTCAATCTCGCCGCGCTCACCGGTGTGCATATCCTTGGCCATGTGCCGCGAACTCACATCCGCCATGGCCGACCGGAATACCGGAGAAATCAAATCTTCCTCAAAGTTAGTTCCCACCTGACGAAGCAGAGCCGGAACCTTATCTACATCCAAACGGTAGAGGATGGAAACCTCAGAGCGTATGTTCAGCCCCTCTTTGGACGGAATTTCAAGCTTTACCTCGTAGTTGATATTGCGCACAGGTACCTTCAGGTACAAAGTGGTAAACGGATTGAACATGCGGGCCTGCTCAGTAATTGGCTCACCAATAAGCTTACCGCCACGCCGTTTCATAGCTACCTCTCCCTGCCGCACCACCAAACAACTACTCATGGTTGCTGCAACCAGAACAAAAACCAATAACTTTTTCATATCTTGTTGTTTTTAAAGTGAATACTCGAAATGCATTTCGCCGCCAACTTCACAAAAATTCAACCACATTGGTCAAACAAACTGCCACCCGCTCACAAAAATTGTGAAGCATCCGTGCGCTCAAAAAAGGACTTCAGGGCAAGCCAATGCCAGACGCTGCTATATTGTCAAAATCCGAATTACAAATTCCCAACGTAATCTGCCAGAGCACCGTTAGTAGGCATTAGGATCCCCTTCACTCCTGCACCTCCGGCACATTCAATATCGCGGTGTTTATCGCCCACCATTCGGCAATGCTCCGCCGGGAGCTTGTATTTATGCAGCGCCTTTTCAACGAGTAAGGAATTTGGTTTGCGGCAAAGACACAAGCCGGTCTCAGGGTGATGCGGGCAGAAAAAAGTCTCCAGCATGGGAATATTTTCCTCCAAAAAACGCGCGTGCATCAACTTATCCGTGCGCAAAAAGTCATCCAGCGTGTAACGACCGCGGGCAATGCCTCCTTGATTGGTTATCACGACAAACCTCCACCCTTTGTCGCGAAGCTGACGCAAGGTTTCGAAAACTCCGGGTAAAAACTCAAACGACTCCCAGTTGCAGGTATAGTCTCCGGGGTCGTGGTTGATTACGCCATCGCGATCAAGAAACAGAACTTTTTGCATGCTGCGAAGGTAGTGAATTGCAGGTGGGGCGGAACGCGATTTCAACAGCCCCAACGAACAACGTACCTTTGTATACACACAACAGCCATGAGCAAAGAGAAAGAGCAGGAAAAGAACCCCATTGACCCCGATAAGATTACGCAGCATCCCGGGTTGGTTCCTTTTGCACACCACGTGGGAAGCGCCCTGGTACGCCCTGAAGATTTGGGCAAAATGAAAAGCAGGGCGCTGGGGGCCATGGAACAACAAACCCATCTACATATGCGACAGATATTTGAGCAGATGGAAAAACTGGCGGAGCAGGCAGAGCGCATCCGGCGGCGCGTGGAAATCTCGCACGAGATATACCGCTGCAAAATGGGTTTTGAGCCCATCATCGGGCACGTCTATCACCTATACGAAAAAGACAACGGCGAGAAGGTACTGTCTATGATTGGCCCCAACGAATGGGGAGGCGCGTTTCCCTATGCGCAGCATATCAGCACAGTAAAAATGCTGGGCGACCACACCTGGGACGTGCTGGATGACCCCGCAGGCGAAGATGAGTAAAGCTAAATCTCCTTGGCGGCGGGTACTACAATCCACAGAATCAGGTAGGCAAGCAGTCCTCCTCCCACAAATAAAAAGAGCAGGATAAAAATGATTCTGATCAGTGTGGGGTCTGTATTGAAATGCTCTGCCAAACCGTAGCAGACGCCTCCCAACATGCCTTTTTTCGGATATCGCAGTAGTTGTCGTTGCATGGAGTAAAGGTAGCAAAATGAATGTGCAATGTAGCCTGCTTGGTGATGTATCAGGGTGTACTTTATACAGACATGGCTTCTAAAAGAGTACAGGGTTTGTGGACCAAAGACTCATCTGTGTAATCAATATCACACAAGCGTATCTGTAGATTGATTATCTATGCAGGATGTTTGCCATGAAAATCAAACCGCTGTTACCCGGACTGCTGTTAAGTGCCTTGGTAGCGGTGGCTGCTTTTTATCTGCACCCATTGGTGCCCGGCGTTGGAGCCATCGTGCTCGGACTAATTATGGGTGTGGTGCTGGGCAATGTGATGAAATGGCCCGAGAAATTTAACGCGGGAATTAAATTTTCGTCCGGAAAAGTGCTGGAAGCCGCCATTGTGCTGATGGCATTTGAGGTAAATCTTCTGGAGTTGAGCAAGGTTGGTTTGCCCATCATCGCCATTGTGCTGTTGGCGGTAGGATTGATTTTGTTTATTACCATTCAACTCAGTAAGCGCATGCAATGCCCGGGTGCAAACGGGTGGTTGATAGGATTTGGCACAGCCATTTGCGGCTCTGCGGCTATTTCGGCCATTGGTCCGCTCATTACCAAAGACAAAAGTCAAATCGGTATATCGCTGGCGGTCATCAATATCCTTGGAGGGATTGGGATCTTTGCCTTGCCCGGATTGGTGGCCTTGCTCAACATGGGAGCTACAGAAGGTGGAATTCTGATGGGTGGAACACTGCACTCTATGGGGCATGTGGCCGGTGCGTCGGTTATTATGGACGAAGAGGTGCGCAACGTAGCCATATCGGTAAAGCTGGCTCGAATCGCACTCCTCACCCCTGCCCTATTGGTTTTCAGTCATTTTGTAAACGTGAGTCAATCTACCGAAAAAGTAAAGTTCAGCTTAAAACTGCCCGTTTACCTCGTACTGTTTGTGTTGATTTCGGTGGGCGTAAGTTTATTGAATGTGCCCGACGTGGTGCTGCGAAATGCCAAATCCCTCAGCGCAATACTTCTCACCGTGGCCATGGTGGCCATTGGTATAAAGATTAGTTTCCGTCAGATTGTGTCTTCGGGCGGAAAAGCCGTGTTGTTTGGCACCATCCTCTTTACCATTTTCCTGTTGATAGTGCTGGGATTGATTGCGGTGTTTATTTGATGGGGAGGAGTCTAATGATTGCAATTCCGCTTTGATGCCCTCAAGGTTCAAAACCACTTTAATTGTACCTATTCCAACACATTTTTAAATCCAAACTTGTAGAGCGTCCAAACGCGCTGCTCATTATTTGCCTCGTGGAGAAAGACCGATGCTCCAATACGGCCAGAGAACTTAATTTCTTCAGGTAAATCCATTTCTGCCACCACTTCAAAGTCACTGTTCAAGACCTGTACTTTCCGAATATCACTACGTTCCGGAGATCCTGTCAGGGCGTTTACAGGAAACATCTTCACCAATTCTCTCACGTAGAACCCCGATGCCTCTTCGAAGAAAATACGGTGATATCCACGCTCCTGACTTTCATAGGTGGCAGGAGTTACATGTGCTGGTTCTCGCTTTGGAACTTTCGCAGGTGTGAGAACTACGTCGGAGCCTGTTACAACATGTTTTTCAACTTGCTCGTCGTCCCAGTTAAAGGTCATTACCGTATCTGAACTCACATGATGCACGAGAACCTTGCGTCGTTTTGAATCCACTTCAAAAAACGGCTTGTCAATGAGCATTGAGTCCCGTATTGTGGTTCTGCGCAGGATTGGTTTGATTAGAATATCCCTTCGAAGCACCGTATCACCTTGAACTTTGAAAAAAGCTGCCATGTTTCGTTCGTCCATCAGGGCATCGTAATCCACTTCAGGCCCACCTTCACCATATTGAATCCATGTGCTTAAACCAAGGTATCCGTCCAGTTCAACCATACGCGCCCAAACAGGCAGAAAAATCAAGTGAGGAGGGTCATGAACTGTGCTCAAAGCCAACGAAACTGAGTGCACAACACTTTCGCGATTAGCAACGAGAAGGGTTTGGGTTTCTTCTTTGAACACGATTATTGAATCCAAACTGACTACCTCAAGTAGCCGGGGTTTTACATGATCATCATTCGGAAAAGAAAAAACTTCCTCAATTTCAGCCTTTTCAGCATTGAAAACCAAAAATTCCGAAAGAATCTGCACAAAAAGCACATACTTCTCGCCTCGCTGCCCTGAAATACCCTTCAGAACCACTCCGGACGGCGTGTACGAACCCAGACCGAGAGAATCAAATGGAAGTTTCACTACCTCCTCAAAACAATCCGTCCAATGCAATTGAATGACAGTTGTTGTATCTCTAGGAGTCTCTTCAATTCTGCAAGCAAGGCTTGATGCAATAAGCACAGCAAACAGACCTTTCCTCAGTATAAGCGAATAAACCTGCACTTGAATTCGCAACTATTTAGATTCACCACGTTTTCGAAAACCTCTATTATAAATCATATTCCTGTCATTTACATATTCGAATCGACCTGCAGCAAGTCTTTTATTACGGATTCAAGCTCGGAAATCAGCATTTCGTTATTACCATCAACCGACGCACCCTTTTCAATACAGCGAATAATCCCGTGCTTATCAACCACCATGTTAACAGGAATACCACGAACGTCAAAATCTTTAAAAACATTCGCTGCATTTTTGACTTGCGTAAAGTGAAAATCCACCATCGTCCCCCGATTTTTGTTTGCTGCCCCGAACTGTCTTGGACGCATGTAAATCAATTCATCTTGAGCATTTACTACAATGCTGTCCGCAAAAAAAGAGAGAAACTGCACATTTTCTTCGTCTTCAAAAGCAGACACCAGGCTGTTCAGCGCCGGAATTTCTGCCACACAGGGAATACAGCTAGCGCTCCAAAAATTAAGTACTGTTGTTTTGCCTAAAAAGTCATTTCTCGTGCATAATCCTCCACGGGCATATTCCAGCTCAAAATCGGGAATAGCTTGATTAAGCATCCTGAAATAACTGTAATTACTCAATGCTATCACTTGACTTGCCGTGAGAGGCATTGGCAGGCTACCAGCAGGCAGTTCCTTCCAGTCATCTTTGAAATGTGGGTTAATTGCTGCTTGAAAATGTCTTCGGACACCTGGACTCCCTTCAGCTTTTGGGGTAATCAACACCTCAAACGGAATGGTATCGTGCGGCAGGAGAAACAGCACGGAATCATTACACTTGTATTTTACCATACCGGTGGTTTCTAATCTTGTAATCATGCAGGTTCAATCGCTCGCTATTCACGAAAACCTGATATTTTGTCCAATCCATGATTCGAAGCTCGTGTTTACTCAGATTTTCGAATTCCACATGCGGTTCCCTCTGGCTCTCTGTCTGGCAGGAAGAGAACAGCGAGATGGACAGAACCAACCATGTCACGTAAAACAAAGCAGTTAACCGGAATGCCATTATATAGGATGTCTTGCTCATTCTTTCATTGAAACAAACGAGACTTTTAAAAGTCATTCGGGCTCAAGGTAAATAATTGCCGTCAATTCTGAGATGGTTCCGTTTTAACGGGCTTCCAAAGGCACCTTCCTCCCCACATTTCCCAAAACCTGTAACTTCGGGGCGCATACTGCATCACAACCATGAAGAACAAACGCAAGGTACATATTCTTCCTCCCGAAAAACTTACCGGACTGCAATTCACTGAGCCACCCACCAGTGCGGCCGGCCTTAAAGGTATTACCACAGCCATGAAACACCTGAGTGAGGAACTCGGTTTGATTTCAGGCTTAAAGGTGATGTCGAAAATCAACCAGGTAGACGGCATTGACTGCCCCGGTTGCGCCTGGCCCGACCCCAAACACCGGTCGGCTTTGGGTGAGTATTGTGAAAACGGAGCCAAAGCCGTGGCCGAGGAAGCCACCAAAAAGCGAGTGAACGCAGCTTTCTTTGAGCAATACAGCGTAGAAGAACTCAGCGCATGGAGCGATTACGAAATCGGAAAAGCCGGTCGTGTTACCGAACCTTTTTATCTCGCAGCGGGCGAATCGCACTACCGCCCTATCTCGTGGGACGACGCTTTTGGCAAAATCGCCGCCAAACTCAAATCCATTCATCCCAATGAAGCCGTTTTCTACACCTCAGGGCGCACAGGCAACGAAACCGCTTTTCTCTACCAACTGATGGTGAGGAAATACGGCACCAACAACCTTCCCGATTGCAGCAACATGTGCCACGAAAGCAGCGGCGTGGGGTTGGGCGAAACCGTGGGGATTGGCAAAGGCTCCGTGACCCTCGAAGACCTCTACGAAGCGGACGTGATTCTGGTGATGGGCCAGAACCCGGGAACCAACCACCCCCGCATGCTGAGCGCCCTGCAAAAATGCAAATCCAATGGCGGCAAGATTGTACACATCAATCCTCTGCCCGAAGTAGGCACCCATAAGTTTGTGGACCCGCAAAGCCCCATAGAGATTCTAAAAGGCGGATCAAAAATTGCCGACATCTTTTTGCCGGTTCGTATCAACGGCGATATTGCCCTGCTGAAATTGCTCATGCTCGGATTGCTCGAAGCCGAAGAACAAAACCCCGGAACAGTCCTCGACCAGGAGTTTATATACTCGCTCACCAATGGATATGAAACATTTAAGGAAGATTTGCTTAAAACCGACCGCGAGCAGGCCCTTCGAGATTGCGGCATTTCATCGGAGCAAATTCAGCGGGTAACACAATTGCTCGCCGCAAAGAGTAAGATCATCATCTGCTGGGCCATGGGGCTTACACAACAGAAAAACGGTGTAAACAATGTGCGCGAAATTGTGAACCTCCTGCTGATGAAGGGCGCCATCGGGAAACCCGGCGCGGGTACTTGTCCCGTTCGCGGGCACAGCAATGTGCAGGGCGACCGCACCATGGGCATTTACGAGAAACCTGCGGAGCCTTTTTTGGCTGCGCTCGACAAGGAATTTGGCATTCACGCACCCCGCGAACACGGCTACGATGTTGTAGATGCCATTGAAGCCATGCACGCCGACAAAGTGCGGTTTTTTATGGCCATGGGCGGCAACTTTATTTCTGCCACACCCGACAGCGAGCTTACCGGTAAGGCCATGCAGAACTGCGACCTCACGGTGCAAATCAGTACCAAGTTGAACAGGGCGCATCTTGTTACCGGCCAGGAGGCCATTATTCTGCCCTGTTTGGGTCGCACCGACCGCGACGAGCAAAAGAATGGCGTTCAGTTTCAAACAGTAGAAAACTCCATGGGAATCATTCATACCTCGCGCGGAACCATGGAGCCACCCTCCGCAAAACTGAAAAGCGAAGTAGCCATTGTCTGCGGCCTTGCACGGCAATTATTTGGTTCCGAAGACGCTACCCCCTGGGAGGATTTCACCGCCAACTACGATTTGATTCGCGACAGGATTGAAACGGTGGTGCCGGGATTTGAGCACTACAACCGTCGCGTGCGCGAACCACACGGCTTTGCGCTGCCCAACGGAAGTCGCACACGCAAGTTCAACACCCCTGATGGCAAAGCCAGTTTTACCGTTAACAACCTACCGCAGGTTGATCCGCAGGAAGCCGACTTCATCATGATGACCATCCGCACGCACGATCAGTACAACACCACCATTTACGGTTTGGACGACCGCTACCGGGGCATTCGAAACGAGCGCCGCGTAGTGCTGATGAACGAAGACGATATGGCAGCACTCCAGCTCAAAAAAGGCGATTTGGTTGATTTGATCAGTGTATTCCGGGGCGAGAAAAGAACCGCCCGAAAATTTCACGTGCTACCCTATTCCATTCCACGCAAGTGCATTGCCACTTACTTCCCCGAAACCAATGCCCTGGTACCGCTACAAAGCAAAGCCGATAAAAGCAACACACCAAGCAGCAAGTTTGTAGAGGTGGATGTGGTGGTGGGGATATGAGGTAATGAGATGATAGGTTTCCCCTTAGAAAAGATTTCTCCCGAATTTAGATTTCTCCCCCTGAAGCATTTCGGGGCGCAACTCCTACCGTCGTTGTTGCGGTCGAAATGACAAAGCGCTAATAATCAAGCATCATTTTCACTCCCGCCTTAATGCGCTAGTGCCTACTGCTTCACCACCTTCAGATGCCCGGCACCGGAAGTGTTCTGCGCACGTACAATGTACATTCCCGCCGGAAAAGCTGTAAGGTTGAGCTCTATACGATTGTCTGCTGTTGATTGAGCGTACAATCGCTCACCGCTGAGATTATATACCTCTACCCACATCAGCTCATTATTACCTTTCAGTTCAAGAGTATAGTTGCCCGTTCCGGGGTTCGGAAAAATTTGCATGGCCGGGCCTCTTCCGCGCTCAAATACCATAGTTGGAACCACAAACTCGTTCTCTGTGGTATTGGTAATAATCGCCTCGTTGAAGTCAAAGTAGATGTGCGCGGTATTCTCGATGACTGTTCCTGCGGGCAGATCAGCCAATGGCTTAATGCGGTATTGCACATAGCCGATACTTCCTTCGAAATCGGTTGTGCTGTCGGGCAACATGATGTTGTTGAAGCGGAAAGTGGCCACATTTCCATGCAGATAGGTGAGCATATCGTGGCTGTAATTTATCACCTCAAAAGTAGAGAGGTCGAGCTGGTTATCGAGGGTATCGGCTATGCGGATATTGAAGGCGGGAGCATTTCCGGTATTCTGGAAATACACGGTGTAGTTGAAGTAGCCATCAAAACCCGGCTCCACGTCCCCGGGCCAGGCCGTTTTCATGTTGGGGTCGTAGGAATTGACAACGGGATAACAAAACTGCATTGTATTGTTGGTCGGATTGTAATCTCCCTCTTCAGGTAATACACTCACCGTAACGCATATCAAATCATCGGCCTGTGCGGTGGTATCAGTGGTAAACAGCAATCTGAACGACTGGTTGAAGCTCACCTCTGAAAAATCGGCCAGGAAATAGGTAAACTGATTATCACCGGTCAATTCGGGAGTCATGGCAGAGGGCGGAGTTCCAGCATAACTCACCGGACCACTTACCGAAACGGTAACTTCTCCACTCACTCCCTGGGCGCAATTCAATCCGAACCATTGTGAAAAGTCGCCGGCCTGAATCCGGAGCTCGTGTTCCTGACCGGGAAAAACCCATCCCAAAGGCAATATACCCTGCACACCCACGTCGAAACCGGGCTTGCAAATCAGGCCAAAATCAAGGTTTTGAATAAGCGAATTAGACGAATCAAGCTCCACCTCGTGCTCTGCACCCGGATCTTCGCACGATACCTGAAAGGGCTTGTTCAAAGTATCAACCTGAACCGTAAAAGCACCGTCTTCGGCACTCAGAAAGTACACTCCGTTGCCGCCCGTTGTGGTTGAAGACATGAAGTCTGTCTGGGCATCGAGAAGTCGGATGCTCACGTTGTGCATACCGCTTTCGTCGTTGATCATTTCACAATCGGTATTGCTATCCTTAAAAGCAAAACCACTCACCCCTGCAGCACTCGTGCAGCCCAATGGGTTATTCACCAAATCACTATCCTCACAAAGGGGGTACTCCAAAAGGCCAAATACACCCATAGACGGGATGTAGTTGGGCAGGCAGATAAAGGGATTATCCAGAATGTTGGGGCTGGCGAGGGTTGAGGGAAATACCGGAAAACAGCCGATCTGGTTGTTTGAGCAATTGAGCACCAACATGGATTGCGGAATGACTGGCAGCGAGGTGAGTTGGTTGTTTTGGCAATGCAGGTTGTTGAGCAAGGATGGCAGCTCCGGCAGGGAGGTGAGCTGATTGTTGTAGCATTCCAGTATGGTCAATGAAGACGGCAAATCGGGTAATTCGGAAAGTTGATTGTTGTGGGCAATGATATAATCCATGCCATCCGCAAAATTCACGAAGGATTCAATCTGGTTGTTCTGACACTGTATTTGAGTCATGGTTTCGGGTAATTCCGGCACCGCAGTGATTGAATTATCCAAGCAGTTCAGAAACTCAAGCGCAGGGGGCAGTGGATCCGGCAATGAAGTAAGCTGGTTGCCGATGCAGATCAAACTGGTAATGGTGGATGGAAGCTCTGGTAGTTCACCAATGGGGTTGTAGCTGCACTCCAATGCCTCAAGATTGGGTGGTAATGCAGGTAACACGCTGTAGTTACCGTGCGTGATTTTGAGGGTGGTGAGGCTCTCAGGCAAAGGCACGTAGTTGTTAAGATTGATGGAGGTGCCGCTGGTTGTAAGGCTTTGTAAACCCGGAGGTATGTTCGGTAGTGTAGTAACGCTTTGGTTCCCGAAACAATTCAAAACCAACAGTCCTTCAGGTAAATCAGGCAGTGATGTTAGCTGGTTCGATGCACAATTGAGGTTGGTTAAACTTTCGGGTAAAGAAGGCAAAAATGTAAGCTGGTTCATGGAACAGTTCAGCACTACAAGTGATGTAAAATGCTCTATACCGCTCAGATTGGAAATGCTGTAACCCGCTACGTTTACCATGGTGGCCGTTTGAATGCCAGGGCAATCAATATCCATCTGATTGCCGTTCATGCATGCCGGATGCACAGTATTCAGCCAATTTACAAAATTGGCGTCGGGGATGGTTACATAGTTTTGAGACGAGCCAATGTTGGCAGAAAAAATCAAAACGGTACTTAGCAGTAGTGTAATTCTTGTCATTGTTGTTGGGTTGGTTAAGTGTATGACTGATTTTGGCGGCACAAGTTGCACAGCGATTCAAAATGCAGTTTTAAGTGCGTGCGGGTTCAGAGTAGCCTTCTTCTTTCAAATCAACAAGTACTTCAATCAGATCGCAAAGTGTATGCGCAGCACCCTCAGTTCCGGTGCGCTGGTAGTACATACGCTCCTCCTGAAACTGCTCCGATCGTCCGTACATTCTGATGTGCGCCCCAAGGTCTTTCAAGGAGGTATTCAAATCCATCAGCATGGCCACCAGTTCGGGCGCCAGGTATTCTGCATGTTTCATGTTGAGGAGGTTCCAGGTTTCGTTGGCCTTTTCCTCAAAATAGTTGAAGTTTAATTCAGTAAACAGTGATGGCACAATACGCTTTGCCAGTTCTTCAGCAGGAAGCTTTTGTAAAGTGTCGAGCAGCTCATCGCGTTGCTTTCTCACATCTTCGGTAAGTTCGGCCCCCTCAAGCCCGGTTTTGATGTGAGGCCGGAATCCGAAAGCGCGGTATACCAGTCCCTCGCGAATTCTGCTCACATTGCGCGCAATGAGGTAGTCGCATTGCTCCTGCACCACCCCCCACTGCTTGGTTTTGGAGCGGACGAGCAACACGTCAATGACAAAAATGAGGAAGGCACCGCCCAGAATTTCCGACACCAGATTCAACGAAAGCTCGTCGTGATAGGGCTCAATCAAAAGGGCCACCACAATACCAAGCAGCAATGCCATGTAGATAATCAGCCTGGCACCGGAAATGCGCCACCACTGGTTGCGCGTGCGTTGCCTGAGGGGTCTTTTTCGATCTGACATGCGGGAAAGATATAAAATGCCTGAAAAACAAGAAACCGCACCCCTCATTTTGGACTTGAAACCCCGAGAGGTTGCTTAATCCGAAACACCCTTAAAAAGAGGCCTTAATCACCAAAAAAATACCTAAGTTGATAATTTCCCCATTTCGCAAGGATGTGGTCACGATGAATATGATAGGGGTTTGCTCCTTGCTCCTCTTTACCCCTGTTGGTAGTAACAGCCGTCTTAAAGCCGAGTTTTCGGGCTGTGCGTTCCAGAACTTCGGGATTAAAATCAACCCCGCTTCTCCCCCACGGACTGGCAAAATGCATACAGGGAACGCCAAGCTCTTCCTCAATTTTCTGTTTCGAAACTCTTAATTCGCGTTCAACCTTTTCTTCACTGAGCTTTATCAAATGTGCATGGCTGCAAGTGTGCGATCCGAACTGAATATTGTGATTCAACATTTTACGACAATCATCCCAATCCAGAAACGGAACCAGCATTGGACTGTCGGGATAAAAGTGCGCAATTCTTTGGGCTTCCTCCGGCTGATTCTTGTCCAGACCGATATAGTCTGTAGGAAGATAAATCAGCACTGGAACATTAAGCAAACCTGTAACATCCATCATGTGCTCCAAACAAGAATAAAAGCCGTCATCAAAGGTTACGCAGAAATACCTGCCGGAAAGCTTCTCACTGCCGGTAAGCATATCGTGCGCGGTATCCATCGAGATAAAATCACCAAAGTTCTTCAGGTAACGCAACTGTCGCTCAAAATCCTTTTTCTCATCCCCAAATACATGGTGGTAATAGGGAAAGCGTATCCAATCGGAGGATCTTTCAATGCTTCTGGTGCTTGATTGAGCAGCAATCACAAGCGCACGCACCAGCCCACGAGCCTTAGAGGCAAGTCCATCATGTTGCACAAACTGGCGATAACTCCTTATTTCCTGCATAGCACGTGTACATCTAAATGCGGACGAAAGTAGCCAAAATCAGGTTGTGCCGGAGATTTCAATGGCGTTGGCTTCTGATGTCTTTACATCTTCACTAAACGCTTAACCAACCGCTCTTCAGAATCCAAATCGCGAATTTCAACAAAGTATAAACCGGCCGGGAGGGCTTGCAAATTAATGGTGGTCATTTCGCGGAACTGCGGAGTTTGTGAAACTTCCACTCCTCCGATGTTCATCACGCGCAAGGCGTAATCGCGGTGGTTACCGGTTGCAATGGTGGCTATTCCACGGGCCGGATTGGGATACAGCACCACCTGCGCCGTGGGTACATCGGCTCGCTCATCCGAAGTGATAATCAACTCGGGTCCGTACACCGGAAGGGTGATGTGGCTGGGCTGCTCATCCGAAAAGTGAATGCTGTTGAGCACCACCCGCGGACTCATCTCCACACCATTAAATGTGTAAGTGGTTTCATCGCCGGGCTTCCAGCGAAAAAACTCACCATCCTCAATCGGCAGGTTGGGATTTACCTGGTAACGGGTGTAGTTGCTGCTGGAAATGAGTACTTTCATTTTATGACCGTGGCCAAAAGTATAGGCAATGGGGAGCAGGTTGAAATAGTATTCGTACACCTCGCCCAACTCAATATTGGTAAACGGGATGTTGTCTACGTCAAATGGGTAGGTAAAATCTGCGGTGATATCATCCGCAAGAGCAGCCGCATAATCCCGGGCACGCGCACTCACTGAACCTTCCACCACAAAGTACTCCCGTCCGTCGGGATACACGTCCACGATCCGTACGAAGAAATCGGTATCTGTGGGGCCTTCATCCATACCTTCTATGGTGCTACGGGCCCACAATCTGGCCTGCGGAAAGCCAATTACACAGAGTGAATCTTCCTCGATCGGTGCCGTTTCAAACTGAATTACCCCGGGATGGGTAAGCGTATGCGGTGCGTAAAGCGGGTCGCTTAGCTCAAACTGGCCTTGGCTATCGCGCAGTCCATCGGGTGTTTTCACAATCATATTGGCGCCACCGATGCTGCGAACAGGGTCATTGGGGTCGTGCACATAGGTGTGAAATCCTTCGTCGGATTGAGGCTGGTTGTAGCTCAAGTCTCCGTTGCCGCGCAGATACAGCGTGCGGCGGTGAACGGGGTCTGCAGAGGTGGCTTCGGGGAGCGGAAAAGTGTCGGCCGACATCCAGTAGCTACCCAATGTATTGTTGCTAAAAGAGTTGTCGTCGTTAGGCCCGATGACGTAAAACCGCACATTGGCTACTTCTTCTTCATTAAGGAAATCGCGGTACGGAATTCCGGTGGTACCGGGTTCAATGCCCGGAATAAGGGCGCCCAAAGGAATATCGGGCAGCGAAATAGGCTCTGAACCGCTTCCCAAAAGCGGAACCTCCCAGCTCAACTCTGCACTCACGTTGCTGAGAGGCTGGTTTCCGCCCAGTACAGCGAGCATTTCCTCAAAACTCAAGCGCACAGTATCTGCAGGAACCCGCAAATACAGAAAAGCCGTTCCCACAAAAGGGAGATCTACCGAAGCAATCACAGTAGGGTTATGAGAGCGCGGTATCATAAAACCCGGCTCGCGGTACTCAAATCCGTTTCCGTCGCAGCGGTAGTTGAGGTTGTAGCGGAACCAACTCAGAATTTCCGACTGTAAAGCGGAAGCTACCGGAAGGTTGTCGTCTGATAAATCCGCAAAATTCAGCCCGATGAGTTCACTCACATTGTCGGGATAGGTGCGGTCGCCGGTGGTGGTATTGCCAATGGTTTGGTGCGCCCATGGCCCGATTACCAGCTTCTGCAATTGTTGGTTGGTTTGTGCCGGATTGAGGTGTTGACGCATCTGTGCCCATGTTTCAATCTGGCCGTCAATAAAAATGTCGTACCAGCCGGTGAGGTGATAGGCCGGCACTTCCATGTTTGAATAACGACTGTGCGTGAGTCCGGGGCGCGGTGTGCTTCCCATTCCCGGAATACCGTCCGGGTCGTCATCGGGGACATCCACCACTACTCCATCTACAATTTTTCCTCGGCTCACCGATTCACCCATCGCATCCACCATGGCCCGCGAGGCGTCCATTTCCCGTCGCCCGGTAGCATTGGGATACAAACCCGCCGGATGAAGACCTATGTCGCTGTCTGGGTAGCGCAATGCCACAAAATGGTCAATGGCCAGCTCGGCAGCGTCCTGCTTGTTCATTTCATAGGTGCGTGGAATTCCGTTTATGATAAGCGTTTGGGGCAAATCGTAATCGGCAGAGCTGTGCAAATCATTGTGTGGGTCGTCGTCAATCTCGTTCAAATCGTCATTCACCCCCGAAAAAATCTGCCCCTGCAACCATCCGTTCACGAGGCGATGCCTCAATACGCCATTTTGAAAGGCCGTACTGCGGTAAAAATCGGCGGGCGCAACAATGGGAAAAAGAGCTTTCAGCCCGGGTTCATCACTGTGAATACGGTGGGCCGCCGCTGCCTGGTATTGGTTGTAGCCCAATGCCGAGGCGCCAAACATAGCGATACGACCGTTGTACAGCAGGTCTTCGGTTTCGGGCGAACCATAACCGTCCAGATCATATTGACGGGTAAGCTGATGGCGTATGTACTCAATGGAATTGTAGCCATCTTCATGCCTGTTGGAGTTTCGCGGGTCATCAAAAGGCACCTTGTCCAAAGCGTGATCATACTCAGGGTGATAAGCATTCTTGTTCCACGAGTCGGAAATAAGCGGAAGGTACACGCCTTCAGAAGTATATCGTCCACGCTGATCCTGCACTGCATAAGCATAACCAAGAATACCAATAACCGCACCTTCAAGATTTTCTGACCCTTTGTTATACGGCGTACGCGAAAAGACCATTGGCAATTTATAGGGATTGGGGTTCTTAACCATTTGATCAGATGAGCAATCGTAAATACTATCGTACACAATAAACTGATGGTTGTTGGGTAGGACTTCAAAATCGTAGTTGAGCGAACTTCCAAACACATCCTGCAAAAAGTCGGGAATGTCAATGTTCACAGGAACAATCAGACTATCGCGGGTAATTGGAAGGTAAATATCGGTGCGAAGCTTTGTACCATCGGGCATGGTAAAATCTTCGGTAACCGGCGATGACATTTCCATGATATCATCTATCTGACCGTTGGGATTGACCTGGGCAAAAATGGCCATCGGAAGGGCCATCAAAAGCAATAAGCTATTGTTAATAAGCTGTTCCAGAAACATGGTTACCATTGGTTTAGGTTGTTGGAGGGCTCAAGTTAGCAAAATATGGCGTTGCGGACAATCTCATGTGGGCTGTAAACTTGACATCTGCGGCCACTGATGGCAACCAAATGCCTTTTGGGGTGTTGAACTGCCGAACACTGCACAACGAGGTTCAAAAACTTCAGATATCTTCGCACGGCACGCATGGCACGACAGCTCTCCATCCTCACCCTGATTGTACTCGCTTTGGTTTCCGGTTATTTCATTGCCGGCCTGGGCAGCGTGGGCTTTGATTACGACTTTGAGAAGTTCTTTCCGGAAGACGACCCCGAAACGCAGTACTTTCTGGATTACCGCAAAACCTTTGGCAGCGACAACGATTTTGTACTGATTGGCCTTTTGAACCGCGAGGGCATTTTTAACGAGGGTTTTTTGAGGAAGGTAGATCGTCTGACGGATTCACTCGCCACCGCCCGCCATGTGCTCAGTGTACAATCGCCCACCCGCGTTAAGCAGCTCACTTTCGACCCGCTCTTTGGTACCCCCATCGAGCGTGCATGGCTCCGGTTTGACCAACCACAACATTACCAGCGTGATTCGTCGCGCATTTACCGGCACCCTCCACTGGTCGGCACGCTCTTTTCTCCCCACGGCAAGGCACTTTGCCTGTTTGTGGAGACAGACGAGTACATCAGCAAAGAAGCCGCCGATGAACTGGCCGCCGACCTGAACCGCATCATGAATAGCTTTACTTTTGACGAGCTGCACATGGCCGGGCGAGCCACCGGTCAGGCCTATTATGTGGATCTGTTGCAACACGAGTTTATCCTCTTTATCAGCCTGAGTATTCTGCTTATCATCGTGTTTTTAGTGGTGGCATTCCGCTCATTTTGGGGAGTGTGGGTGCCATTGCTTGTGGTGATGATGGCTGTGCTCTGGACGGTGGGCATTCTGGCCCGCATGGATTTGCCACTGGGCATTATGCTGAATGTGCTTCCCGTGATTGTTTTTGTGGTAGGCGTGAGTGATGTGGTGCACCTCGTTACGCGCTATTTTGAGGAGCTGCGCAATGGTAAACCCAAGATGCTGGCCCTTAAAACCGCATACAAGGAAGTGGGATTGGCCACCCTGCTCACTTCTCTGACCACCGCCATCGGGTTTTTAACACTGCTCACTTCTAATATCCAGCCCATCCGTGAGTTTGGCAGCTACACCGCCATGGGCATTGTGCTGGCCTTTTTGCTGGCCTTTACCCTGCTTCCGGCGGTGCTGAGCCTCTCCTCTATTCCAGAGGCGGTGAACCATCCTACCAACCGCAACTTCTGGGACCGCCAATTGCGAAAGCTGCTGTCCAGGGTATTGCTGCATCCCAAACGAACCTTTGCCGGTTGTATCGCCGTACTGGCTATCAGCCTGGTGGGCACTTCGATGATGGTGTCAGACAATTACCTGCTCGAAGATCTGCGCGAGTCAGACCCGCTGAGGCAGAATTTTTACTTTCTGGAAGAACACTTTGGCGGTGTGCGCCCTTTTGAAATGTCGCTTTACGTGCAGGGAGACCGCGATGTGTGGGACCTTGAAGTGCTGCGCGAAATGGACAAACTCAGCCAGTATCTTCAGGAGGACTATGAGGTGGGCGCGCAGATTTCGGTTTTGCAGGTGGTGAAAACCCTTAACCAGGGACGCCACAACGGAAACCCCGAGCGCTACCGCCTGCCCGATACCCAGGAGCAACTCAACAAGCTGGTGCGAAACATGGAGCAGGCACAACGCGCCGGAATGCTCAAGGCGCTGCTCAACGAAGATGCCAATCGCGCGCGCATGGCGGGGCGCATTGCCGACGAGGGCAACATTGCCGTAAGCAACAAAGACGCGCAACTGGCTACCTTCTTTGCCGAAAACATCAACCCCGGGCTTTTGCAGTACCGATTAACCGGAACTTCACTGCTTATTGACCTGAACAACAAATCGCTGTCAACCAATATGATATACGGACTGCTCATTGCATTTGGCGTGATTGCGCTGATTATGGGCGTGCTCTTTCGCTCGATGAAGATGGTGATTATTACGCTTATCCCCAACATGTTGCCCTTGGTGATGATTGCGGGTATTATGGGTTTTGCCGGCATTCCTTTAAAGGTGAGTACCTCCATTATATTTACCATTGCTTTTGGTATTGCGGTGGACGACACCATTCACTTTATGAGCAAACTGAAGCTGGAGTTAATGAAAGGAAAAAGTATGCTCTACGCCGTGAAGCGCACCTTTCTCTCCACCGGAAAAGCCATTGTGGTAACCAGTATTATACTTTGCGGCGGATTTATCACGCTGATAGGCTCCAACTTCCTCGGCACTTTCTACATCGGTCTGCTGATCAGCCTGATGCTCTTATTTGCCGTACTGGCCGATTTGCTGCTGCTGCCTGTGTTGTTGTTTTTCTTTTACCCGAGGGAGAAATTTATACCCGGGAATCAGCAATCGGTTTCCGAACCAAAACCTTTTCGCTCTGTTACAACGGGATAAAACTACCGTTGCTTCAAACAGCCAGCATACCCAGACCCGATTTTCCTGTTTCACGACGGGCCATTGCTGCCCGTCTTGCCGAAACAGACCCGCTGCAATACGGACGTACACGAAATTTCATCAACTGAGATGTGAGCTACTTGTCGCCCTACATCTCACGCGGGGTGCTGTCCACCAAAAAAGTGCTGCAACACATCAAGGATCAAGGCCACGACCTGAAACAATGCGAGAAATTTGTGCAGGAACTCGCATGGTGCGACTACTGGCAGGAGGTTTGGCGCAACAAGGACAACGCCATCAACCGCGATTTGAAACATCCGCAACCCGATGCGCAGTTCGACGGAATGCCCATGGCGCTCTTGAATGCCCATACCGGAATTACTGCCATTGACGAAGCCGTAGAGGTTCTGTACGAAACGGGCTACATGCACAATCACCTTCGTATGTATGTGGCTGCGGTAGCCTGTAATGTGGCGCGCTGCCATTGGTACAATCCTGCACAATGGATGTACTACCACCTGCTGGATGGCGATTGGGCAAGCAACGCATTGAGCTGGCAATGGGTGGCAGGCTCCAACAGCAGCAAGAAGTACGTAGCCAACCAGGAAAATATCAACCGCTACGCGGGCACTTCGCAGCGCCGAACTTTTCTCGACATCCCCTACGAAGGTTTTGAGCACATGGCTATTCCACCAGTGCTGAGCCAGGTGCAATCCCTCATCTTCCAAACAGATCTACCCGAAACACCTGAACCCAAACTCAATCCCAATCTGCCCCTGCTCGTGTATCACAGCTATCACCTTGATCCGGATTGGCATGCAGATATGGACGTCAACCGGGTGCTGCTACTCGAACCGGAGCTATTTAAACGCTATCCTGTTTCGGAACGGGTATTGGCTTTTATCCTCAATTGTGCCCGGCTCACAGAAGGCATTCAGGTGTTTTGCGGAAGTTTCGGCTCTTTGCAAAAAATTTACGGCGCACAAGATATTCGCTGGAAAGAGCACCGCCTTTGTACGCACTATATCGGCAAACCGGAACCGCCGGACAGAATGTTTCCCGTAACGGGTTACTTCAGCTCGTTTTTCGCCTTTTGGAAACAATACCAAAAACACATGGAGTGGTAAAGCAAAGAATCTTTCAAACCCATACACGACAAGAATATGCACCTTCAAACAACTGACATTGAACAAATGGACCGTATCCGGCGGCTCAATATCATTAACTCGGTAACCGGCATTAAACCTGCCAATCTGGTGGGCACGCGCTCACCCGACGGCAACAGCAATCTCGCCATTTTCAGTTCGGTGGTGCATTTGGGCAGCAATCCGCCCTTGCTGGGTATGGTGTTGCGTCCGCGTACCGAAGTTAGGCGACATACCTTTGAGAACATCGAGCAGCTGGGGGTTTACACGCTGAATCATGTTCCGGTTACGCACGTAGCCCCTGCGCATCAAACTTCAGCCAAATATCCGAGGGAAATTTCAGAATTTGAGGCCGTTGGATTTACAGAGGAATACATAGAAGGATTTGAAGCTCCTTTTGTACAGGAGAGTCATTTGAAACTAGGGTTACAGCTAGAGGAGGTTATTCCTATCGCCACCAACGACACTTTGCTGGTGATAGGACGCATATTACACATCATAGCGCCTGACGGTGCCTTTGATGATGAAGGCCACCTGGATTTGGGCCAATTGGGCTCTGCCGGTATTTCAGGCTTGAACAGCTATTATTCGCTGCAAAAAGAAGCGCAATTTCTATATGCTCGAGTGGGATCGTTTCGTGATTACTAAAACGATTAATTCCGGGAACTTCAGTGGCAATATGACGACACCCAAATCCTCAATTTCCAAAACTGAAATGCGCCCAGGCCTTTGCTGCATTCGGAACAACAATAGGTCAATAATGCTCTGCTTATAAGGAATTGTTCCGGATTTTGTTCTGGTTGATGAGTTAGCCCAGATCATTGAGTCAAGAGTTCCAATGAAGATCCTATGCGGTACAGCTGGTAAAAGTGCCGCTCAATACCGATGTGGTTAAGTCGCGAAGCACTGGCTCCGTTATAGGCTTTGGTTGTAAGCGCAAACGACTTACCAAGCGGATAAAATGTTTCGGTCATCAGAGAAAATTGAAACGCAGAATTACTCAATGGTTTCGATTGTCTACTAGTGTTTGTGTTAACTGATGTCAAAACATGATTTGTGCAAGGATGTTTTGTTTTTTGCGCGAAGATTGAAAGCAACAGAACTGACTGTAGTATTGTTTGCATCAAGGTGTGGCCCGGATTATTTGGTAGTGAGAATAAATTGACATCAGTGTCCACTTCGTAGGACGCGGAATTACATCAAAAACCTTCGTGAATAGCTTCGCGCGGGTGCTTATTGAAATGGCAGATTCTTAGATCAAGCATTCAAAATTCGAATAGATCCGGTTCCTAGAACTGAATACCCGCTGCAAATTGTATCCAACGGTTTTTGTACCGTGGTGTTGAAGAACTGCCGTCGCCATGATTGTCAAGTACGTCCCAACCTACCCTTGAGGCAAAAACAAATTGGTGCACAATTACATCAAAGCCAATTACAAAGCCGAGCATATTACGTCGGATATTGTCGTTGTCAAACTGTTCTTGTTGCTCAACGCTATTCGATCCAAAGGTGTACTTATTGGCCTCCCTGAGCAGGAAGGAATATTGCGGACCTCCCACAATGGTCAGGAAAGTAGCCGGTTTTAATTGAAGTTGCAGCGGAATATCAAGGTGAGTAGTGGTTCTTCTGAACGTATATTCGCTGCCCAGCAGGGTGCCATCTGCCCGAAATCCTTTTTGCGAAAGCAGTACTTCAGGTTGAAAACCGAGGTAGGTACCAATCGGAATACCGAGCCAGACCCCGCCGGCAAAACCCATTTTTGAATCCGCGCGAAAATCACCTCCGCGCTGGTCCCACACATTGCTAAGGTTGGCTCCGGCTTTCACACCTACTTTGAGATCATCCCTTGCATCAGGCTGCGCCATGGCTTGTTGCGCCATTGCAGCACTGAGCATTACTACACACAACATTATCATACTTTTACCTGGTGTGCTGATTTCGGAAAACAAATTTTTCTTTTTCATGGTTCTGATTTATTCATTTTAGTGATATGATTGAGGCTCTCATTATTGCGCTCTGCAGAGATAACTCATAACACAGAGGGCAGCCATAAATCTTCATCAAATATACTTGTCACGAGGACAGCATGGGCCTTAGATGCTCTAAATCAATAAATCATACAACAACGACACAAAAAACCGCAAAAGCCGTATCTATGTTCAAAGCATTATTGTTATCACTTTAAAACGAAAAAATTAAATGTGGATGTACCGGGTTACACCATGACGGAAAGGGGAACGAAAATTAGTGTGAGACCATAAAGTTCAGAGGCCTTCGTGGATTTAGTTAAACCGTCCGGTTTGAAAGAACTACGCGAAGGCATTGGCAGCTGAAAATTCTTTTAGAGCTGGGGTGAGGTTATTTGAAAATGGTCAAAATCCTTTACATTCCTTGTATAAAGAAGCTTTACTGTGTAAAAAGTAAGCCGCCAGAATAGAGTCAAAAGGAAAGTAAAAGGCAAAAGTGCTCTTGCGGTCTATGCCTCTACCTCCGTACCGTCGCCACCTTTTTTACCTCTATGCTCAGAATCCACGCCGTCGTGGTACTTACCAGCGAGTTCATCGTGGGTGGAGCGCTCCCACATACTTGTTCCGGTAAAATAGGCGGTACGTCCGATCATGTGAGCGGCCACAGGTGCAGTGAGGAGCAGAAAGCTGATAATGGCCAGCACACGCGATACAACCGACGCCTCTTGAAAGTACACCGCCGCCGCAGCCAGCACGAGGCCTACGCCTAGTGTAGCAGCCTTGGTGGTTACCGAAACGCGAAGGTAAAAATCGGGCATACGCACCAAACCAATGGAGGCCAGCAGAATAAAAATGGCACCAATGGCACTGAGTATCATCACAAACACGTCACTCATTTTTCTTGCGTTTTATAAGGTAATAGCTAAAAGCCACTGTACCGAGAAAGGCTATGAGGGCCAGAATCATGGCAATATCCAGAAAGGTTTCCTGGTTGGTGATAATGCTATACACGGCAATAATTCCCAGACCGCAGGTAATGAGCAAGTCCAGGGCAATCACACGATCAACAATACCCGGCCCTACTACAAAGCGGTAAAAGATGAGCAGCAGCGAGATACACAGCACCGGCATAATGATGTAGTATAGAAAATCGTGTAAGCTCATCGCATAATGTCGAGTAAACGTTTTTCAAATCCCATTTTCACGCTTCGGATAAACTCGTCTTTGTCGCGCACAAACATGGCGTGCACATAGAGTACAGAGCGATCGTCAGAAATATCCAGGCTGAGTGTGCCGGGAGTAAGCGAAATCAGATTGGCCAGAAGGGTGATTTCCAAATCGGTTTTGGCGCTGAGTGGCACGGCAATGATACCCGGGCGCATGTAAAAGGTAGGTGTAATAACATCGTACGCTACTTGTATGTTGGCTTTGATAAGTTCATACAGGAAGTAGAAAATGAAGATGATGATGCGCGGAATACGGTTAAAGTACCGCCGACTTTGCTGATCGCGCACACCAATCCACATAATAACATAACTCAAACCAAAGCCAAACAGAAAATTGGCCAACATAAACTTACCTGTGAGGGCAACCCATGCGAGGGCCAGCAGGAAATTCATGAGCAGTTGTTTGATCATGGCATCGGAGTATTTGAATGAGTTGCACCCAGTACAGCCTGCAAATAATAGCTTGTGTCTTTCAGATCATGGGCAATGACCAGGGCCACCTGCATAATGCGTTCAGCACCAAATCCAATGTAAAGCGAAACAGCGGCAAGCAGCACGAGTGGCGCTAGGAACACGGCCTTTTTGATCGGCTTCAGTTCGTTGAAATAGGTAAACGGGCGGTCCATTTCCTGGGTACCACTCCCCTTTTTCCAAAACACTTCCGACCACAATTTGGCAATCACAAACAGGGTAAGGAAACTGGCTATCACTACAAAAGCCACCAATACAAAGGCGCGTGTATCAAAGCCTGCCTGAATCAAAAAAAGCTTGGGCCAGAATCCCGACAGCGGTGGAATACCCACCAGTGAAAACAGTATCACGGCAACCAGAAGTGAAATCTTTGGGTACTCGTCGTAAAGTCCTCCGAGGTGCTTCATATCTACCGTGCCCTTGATTTTGAGAATCACGCCGCTCACCAAAAACAAGTTGGTTTTGATGATGATATCGTGAATCAAGTAAAAAACCGCTCCAAGTAGGGCCAATTCCGTGTACATGCCCAACCCGGCTATCATAAAGCCAATATGGCAAATAATCAAGTATGAAAACATTTTGCGGATATTGGTTTGCACCAGAGCACCAACTCCTCCGGTAAACATGGTAAGGGCCGCAATGGTCATGAGCATGTTGGTCATGAACTCGTCGGGAATAAACATCAGGCTGAACACGCGCAACAACGCGTACACCCCAACTTTGGTGAGCAGTCCGCCGAAGATAGCCGCAATGGCAGAGGGTGGAGTGTGGTAAGACGAGGGCAACCAGAAATACAGCGGAAACACAGCCGATTTAATACCAAAACCCACAAAAAACAGAATGGCCGTGGCGTTAACCAGTCCGCGGTTTTGCTCTTCGGCGAGCTTCAAGCTGAGGTCGGCCATGTTGAGTGTACCTACCATTCCGTAGAGAATGGCGATGGCAGTGAGGAAAATCACCGATGCCAGAAGGTTCATGGTTACGTAGTTGATGGCGCCTTCAATCTGCGGACGCTCTCCACCAAGGGTCATCAGCACAAAGGATGAGATGATAATCAGCTCAAACCATACGTACATGTTAAAAATATCACCGGTAAGGAATGCCCCATTGAGACCCATCACCAGAAAATGCAGGATGGAGAAATAGCCGTAGCGCATCCGCTCTTTGCTGATGCTTACCGCTGAGAAGATGGAAACGGCCAACGCCGATATGGCCGTGAGCAGCACCATGGTGGCACTGAAGGTGTCGGCTACAAAGGTGATTCCGAAGGGGGCTCCCCAGCTTCCGGATTGCATCACCAGCACACCATTGCTCCACACATTTGCGAATAGCCATACCGCAATGCCCACAGCAATGAAGTTGGCCACCACGCTTACATATCGCTGCACGTCCACCTTCCGCCAGAAACCAATGAGTACCACGGCCGCCAGGAGGTGAAATGCAATAGGCCATATGATTTGAATGTCGCTCATACTTCGTCGCTGCGGTCAATAATATCAAGGTCGTCGGTGCCAACCACTTTGTACACACGCTTGATGGTTACAATGGCAAATGCCTGCAAACCAAAGCTGATTACAATGGCAGTAAGAATCAAGGCTTGCGGAATGGGATCTGCATACACATCCGTAAATACGGATGAGTCCTCGGGGATGATGGGCGGTTTTCCGGCAGCAAGTCTTCCCACAAGGAAAATCAGCAGGTTGGCTCCGTTTCCAAGCAAAATCAGTCCGAGGATCAGCTTTACCAAACTGCGCCTGAGAATCATGTATATTCCTGTTGCGTAGAGCACTCCGGTTAGTATGGCAACGATAAATTCCATGTTTATTTCGTGGTCTCTGCTATGGTGAAAATAATGGTGAGCGTTACCCCGATGACCACCAGAAATACGCCGATATCAAAAAACAATGCCGTGCCCACCATACCAATGACGGGAAGCGGATCTTTTAACCAGAGTCCTGTCATAAAGGGCTCTCCAAATAACATAGGAAACAACCCGGCAATGATGGCAATACCCAGTCCAACGGGAATCATATTGCCCGGGTGATAAGCCAAAAACTTTTGGGTGCTTTCGGTACCGTTGGCAAAGGCATGCAACACAAACGCAATCGAAGCCACCAGCCCGCCCACAAACCCTCCGCCGGGCAGGTAGTGACCGCGGAGCAAAATAAACACCGAAAACAACAGCAACAAAGGCAGCAGATAATTGGCAGCAGTGCGAAGAATCAACGACTTCATGACTTGTTCTTTTTGGTTACGATTTGCAGCCTGATTAAACTAAACACGCCCAGCGCGGCTACGGTGAGTACAATAATTTCGCCCAGGGTGTCAATCCCCCGGAAATCCACAAGAATCACATTCACCACGTTTTTACCTTTGGCCAGTAAATAGGCATTATCGGCATAGAACTTACTGGTTTCGCGGTTGAGCGGCTCCTGGATCACTTCAAGGGCGAGAAGCGTAATGATCAATCCGAACGTGGCGCCTATTAAGCTGTCGCGAAAACGGGCAGGCGGATTGGAATAATTGAGGTACTTGGGCAGGTTGTACAGCACCAAAACAAACAGCACCACAGTAAGGGTATCGATGGTAAACTGCGTCATGGCGAGGTCGGGGGCACCAAAGTCCATAAAGAGGAGGCAAAGCGAGTATCCCACCACTCCCATGGCCACCACTGCGTGAAGTCGTGAGCGCGAAAACACCACCAGAAAAATGGAGATAAACATCAGCGCTACAATCACGCCTTCGTAGATGGTAATGCCTGTAAACAAACGAGGATCAAAGCGCAACTCAACTCCGGTAAAGAACTTGTATCCCAACATGGTGATGAGAAACAAAAGGATAATCATCAGGTAAAACCGAAGCAAGCCGTACTGCAGAATGTTTGTGTACTTGCTGCTGAACCTCTCAAAGCTCTGCCACAGAAAAGTAATGATTTGTTCAGGAGCGAAATACTTCAACCTTTTCAACATACTTTCCCACCTTTTGGAGGGTTTCACAAGGACATAAAACACAAAACCCGAAACCACAGTTACCGCACTAAGCAGCAACACCATGTTGAAGCCGTGCCACAATTTCAGACCGGGTATTCCCAAAGAAGCCGCATATACTGACTGGTGAATTTTTCCTACAAATGCCTCGCTGATAAGTACGGGAAAAAGACCGAAAAGCAAGCCGAGCACTGCCAGCAACAAAGGCGGCACCCAAAGCAGTGGCGAGGGTAAATGAACGTTTTCGAAAGACTCCGGGAGTTTTCCCACAAAGGGCTTTACACCCACTACCCAACCTGCCCACAAGAGACAAATATTTGTAACCACGGCAAGAGCGGTGAGCAGCCAGTCCCAATCCCGCACATTCAGGGTGGCCTCGTAAATAAGGTCTTTGCCCAAAAAGCCGAAAGTGGGCGGAAACCCTGCGTTGCTCAGGGCAGCCAGCAACCCTGCCAGGGCTACCGGAAGGAGCACACGTCGTAGTCCGGCAAGTTGGGTTACATCGCGTGTACCCGTTTCGTGATCTACAATACCGGTGAGAAGGAACAAGGCCGCTTTGTACAACGCGTGCACCAGGATAAACACCGACAACGCCAGCAAACTCTCCCGCGACCCAATTCCAATCAGAAACACCATGATACCCAGTGCAGAAATGGTTGAGTAGGCCAAAATACTTTTCATGTCGGTGCGAAACAGTGCGTGAATGGCCGCATAGACCATGGTTAAAGCACCCACAGATACAAGCGTAACATTCCAATACACTTCGTCTCCCAGTACGGGCGTAAGTCGCGCCAGAAGATACACCCCTGCTTTTACCATTGTGGCTGAGTGCAGATAGGTAGAAACCGGCGTGGGGGCTTTCATGGCTGCGGGAAGCCAGAAATGCAGCGGGAACTGCGCCGACTTAGAGAACGCACCGACAAACACAAAGAATATTATCCATCCGTAAAGCGCCCCTGAGCGAAGCACATCGGTTTGGTGAAGCAATTCTACAATAGAGAATGAGCCCCCGAGGTAGCCCATCAGGAGGATTCCCACCATCAGCATCAGTCCACCTCCGCCCGTAATAGCGAGGGCTATCATGGAGGATTTTCGCGATGCCGGGTCGTTGTTGTTAAATCCAATCAGGAAGAAGGAGCTGATACTGGTCAACTCCCAGAACACGAACATAGACAAGAGGTTGTCTGACAGCACGAGGCCCAGCATACTGGCCATAAACATGCTCAGGTATCCGTAAAAACGATGCAGGTGCGCATGGCCTTTCAGATAGTTTGAACTGTAGAAAAACACCAGGGCCCCGATTCCCGAAATCATGAGTGAAAACAGCAGCGCCAGCCCATCCATGCGGAAGTCGAGGTTTACCCCGATAGACGGCACCCATGAATTACTGAACAACACTCCATCACCACCTGCAACGGGCAAAAAGGTGAGAAAATAGATGAAGAGTGCTGTGGGAAAAAGACCGGTGAGGGTCCATGCGGTGCTGCGCATCCATCGACCGGCCCAGCCAAAAACCAGGGCCATCACAAATCCTGAAAGTACAGCCGTCAACATGGGATTTCCGCTCCTGAAACGCAGTGTTTGATTCGGGGCGAAAGATATAAAATATCGGGGGCTTGCCTGAAAACTGATTTCAGTGAAAACCGGCAAAAAGCTATCTTTGAAAAACCATGAAAACCCTCTTTATTTGCCGCCACGCCAAATCCGACTGGTCCACCTCTTTGCCCGACCACGACCGTCCGCTCAACCCACGCGGTGAGCAGAACGCGCCCATGATGGCCGATGTGTGGCGCTCTTTGTGCGAAATACCAGATCTCTGGATATCAAGCACAGCCAAAAGGGCACACCGCACGGCCCAACTGATGAAAAAACGGCTCCGTTCCGGTGTAGAAATTCACGTAGAGCCCGCCCTTTACCATGCCGGACGAAGAACATGGCTGGAGGTCATCAACCAACTGGATGACGGGCACGCCTCGGCTGTGCTTTTCGGGCACAACCCGGGTATTACCGACATTGTGAACTACCTGAGCGGGTCGGATATTGCCAACATTCCCACCTGCGGGCTGGCGCGGATTGACTTTCCGCTGGATAGATGGGCAGAGATTTCTTACGACACGGGCAATCTTGCGTGGTTTGAGTATCCTCGCAAATACATGTAAACCTTATTTGCGATAGCGGGCGTTCATATCCAGGCCCTGCCTCATCATATCCATGCACTTCTGCAGTCGGCGCATGCGGGTTTCTTCTTTTTTGGCCTCGATAATGTGTCGAATATACTCACGGCGGTGTGAGGGTGCGAGCGACTCAAAGAATGCCTGTACGACAGGCTCGGCCTCAAGGGCTTCACGCAGATCATCGGGCATGGGAGGAACCACAACAGGTGTGGCGGCAGTTTTCACCCCTTTGGCGTCATTTTCCTTGGCTTCAAGCACATAACTGAGCATCATACCGGCGTCAAAGTTTTCGCCTTTCGGAATGCGCCATTGGCGCATGGCACGCGTTTTCTCCCCTCCGGCCACCAGCAATCCAAGGGGATCGGAGAGATGTACGCCTTCAAAAAACCACACGGAAACAAAATCCTTGAAGGCACCCATAGCCACAACATTTTTTTGATTCACATAGGTGGCGCCTCCCCATTTGATGGCTTCTTTCAAACCTGCGTTGAGCATGATTTGGCGTAATTCTTCAAGCACAGGCTGCGCCCACTGCGGCGAATCGGCATTGATTTCATCAACTGTGGTGTGTTTTTTCATCATGGCTTTAAAGACTTTGGCACAAAATTAAAATTCCGCTCTACAGGCATCAAATTGGTTTTTTTGAATGCTTTGGCGACTACCTTTGCTGTACACTCTTACATATGCTGAACGACCACCACCTCGACCAACTGGCACAACAGCACTATTTGCGGCTCGATGGGTTTTTTCCGGTTGAATTGTACAGCGCTTTACGAAAAAAGGCCCGTGCGCTGGTTGAGAACGATGAAATGGAGCGCGCGGGAATTGGCAGTGGCGCGCAGTTTGAAATGAACAAACGCATTCGGGGCGACGAAGTTTTTTGGCTCAACAGGCAGGACGAAGACCCGGTCATTCAGCATTTTTGGAAGTGGATTCAAGACTTGTCTGATCAGCTGAACCGGGCCTTTTTTCTTGGAATCAGAGACGCAGAATTTCACTTTGCCCATTACCCGAAAGGCGCGTATTACCGTCCGCATTTCGATCAGTTCAAAGACCGCAACAATCGGCTCATTTCGTTTATTCTGTATATGAACGACCAATGGCAATCCGGCCACGGAGGTGAGCTGGTTATTCATAACAAGTCGGAGAAAATTGTTGTTGAACCGCTGGGAAACCGGGTGGCCATGTTCAGAAGTGATGCGGTGCTGCACGAAGTGCTGGAAGCCCACCAACCCCGATTGAGTCTCACAGGCTGGTTTACCAGTCAACCTTTGGGACTGGGGTTTCTCACATAAGAGGCTTACTGCACCTGCTTTTCGATGTAGTCAGAGTTCATCAGGCGCAACACGGCCATGTATTGCAATCTGAACGAAATGAGATCGCCCACTTTGTAATTTCGTCGCGTTTTTCCAAGATCAAGAACCAGCATATCTGAACTTGCTTCTGCAATTACAAGATGCTTGTCTTCAGGCACAAGATACTCAGTTTGCACGTCAAGTAAACCGATATCCACAATGGCCCTGAAGTGGGTTTTGCCGATGTTCTCCTCCTCTACCTCAAAAGCATGGCCCGCTACATTCTGCCCCAGCTCGCCGATAGGCACCATGGGTTTTTCGGTGAGTTCTATTACTTCTGCGTAGAGTTTGAATACATCCGTTTTCATACCCTTGATAAATTTGTTGGTAAAGAGGTTATTCCCAAAAAACAGTACCTCACCCACCCGAAAATGGTTCACTGCCATGGGGCGCATATTCCTGAGCAGCAGCGGAACTGTTACAGAAGTACCACCTGATACCCAAGGAATTTTAACGTTAAATTTGGCTTCAATGAGCTGTTTGTAAAGGCTGAGTTGAATGAGTTTGTCTTGCGAGGGCATCACGCCGTGCAAACAATTCAGGTTGGTTCCAATACCGCTCACTTCAATATGGGGCAGATTGAACACCTCACCGTAAAAGTCAAGCAGCTCTTCGCCCAGTACTCCTTCACGAAGATCGCCCATTTCAATCATAATGATGATTTTGTGCGTCTTATTTTGCTTTTTGGCTTCAGCCGAAAGCATGCGGATGGTGTCTAGCTCTGAATTAAAACTCACGTCTGCAAAACGAACAATGCTTGGAATACTGCGGCGCGCAGGAGGCTTGATATAAACCGTTTGCACTTGCGGATTCAGCTTTTTGATGAGCTTGAGGTTACTTACACGCGAATCGTGTATTTCGCGGATTCCCAATTTCAGCAATTCCTGAATAAACAACTCATTACCACAGAGTATTTTGGAAACCACCCCCCAATCAATATTCCGCTTGTGGAAGAGACGTTGAAGGAATTCATAATTGTGTTTGAGCTTGTCTGTATAGAGTCTGATAAAGGCCATTATTCTGTTGGTTTTCTTGGTAAGTGATGAGGGAGTCTCGTAAGGAGCTCGTAGTTCAGTTGATTGGTGAGTTCACCGAAGGATGCAACGGTAATCTCCATATCTCCCTGGTATCCAATGAGCACTGCTTCATCACCCACTTCCGCGTCAGGAACTTCGGTGATGTCCACCAGCAACATGTTCATGTTCACGATGCCGACAACGCCCACCCTGCAGCCACGAATCAGCAAACGTCCCTGGTTACTCAATTCACGGGTGTAGCCATGAGAGTAGCCCACCGGAATCACAGCCGTTCGCATGTTTTCGCGTGCCTGGTAGCTTTGACCGTAGCCTATGAATTCGCCCGGCGATACGTCTTTAATGGCCATGACGTGGCTTTTCCATGAAATAACACGCTTTAAGGGGTCCTGTCGGTTTTTCCGTCCCATCACGTACTTCACGAAAATTTCGGCACTGGGCCAAAAACCATACTGCATGATACCCACCCTCACCATATCATAGCGGTTGCGCGGAAACATCATCATGGCGGCAGAACAGCAGGTGTGTTTGATATCGGGAATAAGTCCTTGGGATTTGAAAAAAATCAGCCCTTCGCGATAGCGTTTCATTTGACGTTGGATACGGAGATAGTTGGCGATGCTTTCGGCACCAGCGTAATGGGTACACAAACCCCGGAAATGAAGATGTTCCGAATGTTTTCTGAGCATATCGGCCACCCACTCCAGTTCTGATTTTTCAAAACCGGTGCGGTTCATTCCTGTTTCGAGTTCAATATGTATGCGGGCACAGCGGTTTTGATTTTGGGCAATTTCGATGGCCCGTTCCAAACGGTGTTTGTCGAATACAAAGAACTCGATGTCTTCGGATATGGCCCAATCCAAAGCTTCTCCGTCCACTTCACCCATAATCATGATATCGTGACGGCAAGAGCAGGCTTGGCGCACGCGCTCGGCTTCGCTGGCGCTGAACACCGAGAAATGATCTACGCCGGCTGCGCAAAGCATGGGCACAAAAGATTCAATGCCATGACCATAGGCATTACCCTTTACCACTGATGAAATACGCACATCGGGACCAACCCTTTTTCTCAAAAAACGCAGGTTGTTGAGCAGTGCCTTTTGGCTCAATTCGATATAGGATGGTTCAAACATGCAGTATATTTCTGATTATCTTGTAAAACACAGCGACTCCCGGTTCCAGTAAGTCATCGTTAAAGTCGTAGTGCGGATGGTGCAGCGACGGATGATTGTTCCCCGCTCCCAGGCAAAACATGGCGCCTCGATAGTGCTGGGTAAAATGCCCAAAATCCTCTCCCCACCTAAACGGCCGCGGAACTTCGTGGGTGTTAAGCCCCAATTGTTGGGCTGCTTTTGCAATGTGGGCCACAGCGTCCGGGTGATTGTATCCCGCCTCAAAAGATTCCGTCCACGAAATTTCTGTCTTCAATTCGTGCTTGTTGCCAATGTTCCGGGCGAGCTCTTCGGCGCGTTGTTCAAGTTCCCGCATCTTTTCGGCAGTATCTGAACGCAAGGTGAAATGACTTTCGCCGTAACCGGCAGAGGTTCCATAGGCTTTATCCCCCAGTAGCTGGTGCACCGGAGCTATCACCGTGAATGTGGCACTTTCGGAGTCACCTTCATTCCAGGTAATCAATTTCTGCAGCAGTTCTGCCATGGCGAGTGCGGGGTTTAGGCCTTTCTCCGGCTCGGCAGCGTGCGAGGTATGGCCGGTATATTTCACAATGAGGCTGTTCACCGCAGGATTGAATGCACCTTCGCGATAAACCACCTGATTGACGGGAAACCCCGGCAGGTTGTGCACGGCGAAAATCCAATCGGGATTCAGTTTCTTGAACACCTCATCATTGGCTACCCGACGGGCACCCTGCCCGGTTTCCTCAGCCGGCTGAAAAAGCAACACCACTTTACCTTTCTGGAGGGGATTATCGTGCAGCAGCGGGGCCAATCCGGCTACCATGCTCATATGTCCGTCGTGCCCGCATTTGTGAGCTACACCTTCATGCTGCGAAGCATGTGGCAAATCAATGGTCTCGGCAATGGGCAGTGCATCCAGTTCGCAGCGAATGACCACAGTAGGACCGGCTTGTGCTCCTTGATAGATGGCCATTAACCCATGGCCTCCAATGTTTTGATGGATTTCGTAAGGATGGTGGTTTTGCAGAAAAGCTGCAATGCGCCTGGCTGTTTCTTTCTCTTTTCCGGAGAGCTCGGGGTGGCGATGCAGCACTTCGCGACGAAGCTTTTTGAGTTCTTCTGTTGCTATGTTGAAAGGTATGGACATGTTATTTCTGGTAGCGCATTTCGAGGTATTTGTTGGTAAAGCCCATTTTGCGGTACAGGTGTACGGCCGGGTTTTCCGGCTCAACATGCAATGCAATATTTCCGGGGGAGGCATTGATGGCTCTCTTCATCAACTCCTTGCCCACTCCCTTTCCGCGCTGGCTTTGGTGCACAGCGATGAAAACCAGTATGTTTTCGGGGATGTATCCCGACATTCCGGTGTTGTTGACGACCACAGCACCCACAATCTCATTGTTTTCAACAGCCAGAAGCACACGTCCGCCACGGGCAGGATTGAATACGTAATCGAGGCATTTCATGATGTCTTGACTTTTATCGCCAAACTGGTCGAGGTGGGTAAACAGAAAATCGGCAATGCGACTGTTGTTGAATACCGGATGGGGTCCAACATGGCCGTGAATCAAGTGATATTGTAAACTCATGGTTTAAGAATTTTGGGATGAAATAATGAGCGATTTAAATTGTGGTATCCACTGCAAGCCAACAAAGACGGCAAGTGAAGCTGTTATGCCAAATAAATTGGCGTCGAGATATTGCGGCAGTTGATAACCACCCGGCAAATTGTTTTCGGCGGTAATGAGGTAAAGCGTAACTGACCCACCGGCCAGCATACTCCAGAAGGCTGCCGTTGGTCGCGCATTACGCCAAAAAAGGGCAGCGATTACTGGCACAAACATGCCGCTTACCATAAAGGCATAGGAATAGAGCATGAGCTCAAGTACATTGGTCATGCGCCAGGCCAGCCATACCGCGCCGGCACCAAGCACAAGCGTGATGGCTTGAGAGATATAGAGCCCGGACTTCGCAGTCACTCCTTTGCGAAGCCAACGACCCAATATGTCTGTTTGCAGATTTCCTGAAGCAGCCATCAAACAACTGTCGGCTGTAGATAGGATGGCTGAGAAATAGGCTGCAAGCATCAGTCCCATCAAACCCACGGGAAGGATGGTGCTCAGTAGCATGGGAAGGCCGGTTTCGGGATCAACGCCGGCAGCGGTGGCAAAACCAAGCGGGGAAAACAAACCCTGTTCAGCGGCCACGCGTGCCAGCAGCCCAAGCGCTACACCCATCAGGGCCATGACGGGCCACTCAAAAAAACCGGCTATGTACCAAGCCTTGCGCGCTGATTTTTCATCTCGGGAGGCGTAAATACGTTGATACAAAGTCATTCCAATAAACCAAATGGGAATAATGGTTACTGCCCAGTTCAGCAATTGCCAGGGCGAAATATTTGAAAAGGCCAGCATTTCACTGCCAATCACGGCTGTAATGGCTTCCATTCCGCCAACAGCAATATAAGCCATAGGAATGCCGATGAAAATCAAGCCGGCGAGCAGTAAAGCCCACTGAAATGTATCGGTGTAAATCACCGCTTTTAATCCGCCAAATGCCGTGTACACTACCGCTATAAAGCCCATAACGAGCAGTGCGGTATGCAGGGATATTTCAGGCACGGTAGCCGAAGCCAGTTTTGCACCAGCCAGCAGTTGTGAACTGGTAAACCCGAGATAGCCGATGGCCGAAATCACCGCTGCGAGCAAGGCCACCCGCTGGTTGAAAAAATGCCCCATCATTTGAGGGAAGGTAAGAAACTCCTTCTCGCGCCCCACGTGAATCACTTTAGGGATAAGCCATACAGCACTGAGCCAGGCTCCGAGCAAGCCGGTAAAAAGCATCCAGGACCCCGATAAACCCATCACAAAACCGAGCCCGCCCAGCCCGATAGAAAAGCCCCCACCTACATCGGTGGCAACCACCGAAAGGCCTATGTGCCACGGCCCCATATTCCGGCCACTTACGTAGTAATCGGATTCTGTTTTGTTTCGCCTGAGAAAGTAGTAGCCCACCGCCAGCATTCCAATCATGTAGAAAACAAAAATGCTGATGTCAATCCAGTGCATGGGGTGTACAGGAAACGTGAGCTCTCTTGGTTTTGAACTGCAAAGATACACATTTTTAACCACTTACCTAAACACGCTGCTAACCATTGGGCAATCAGAGTGCTCAGACGCATGCATGAAGGCAAGTATTTTTGTTCCTTCACGAAGTGAATTTTGCACCTAATAGAACGAACGCTCAGAACCGATGAACCACTATTTTGATACCGCTGCCTCGGGACTTGTACCCAAAAAATACCTGAAAGCACAACAACAGTTTATGAATGGCCTTTCTACCCAAGCGAGTGGCACGCTGCAAGGCTGGTATAGCGACAAAATGGATGAACTGCGCTACATGGCCGCTGAATTTCTGGGTGCCAACCACAACGAAATCGCGTTTCTGCCCAACTTCTCCTATGGTCTGTTTGCGCTGATTCAATCGCTGCCTGCAGACAGTAAAGTGCTGATGCTCCACGAGGACTATCCTTCGGTATTTGACCCTTTTAAACTTTCGGGTTTTGCGGTACACAGGCACAAAAGCGCCCAAAAGCTGCACTTCAGCGAAGAGGAAATCATGGTTGCACTGATGGATAAAAAGGCCAATATATTAGCTATCAGTCACGTGCAATGGCTTAGTGGTTATTGTGCGGATATCAATGGGCTTTGCGCTTTTTGCCGGGAGCGGGGTATTCTTACCATTGTTGACGCCACACAAAGCATGGGAGCCATTCCGCTTTCGCTGAATGAATCGGGTGCCGACGTGATTATGGCCAGCAACTACAAATGGATGAATGCCGGGTACGGTACAGGATTGATGGCAGCGCGCCGCGATTTTCTGGAGCGGTATCCACCCAAAATCCGGGGCAATCATAGCAGGATGCTGCAGGGTGAAAAGTGGACCGATAATGCTTCCATTTTGGGTTATGAGCCCGGGCACCTCAATGTTCCCGGTTTGATTTTGCTGGAATGCGCGTTGGAAGACCGGCTGGCCACAGGGGTAGCAAGCATTCAAGCTCACAACATGCGTTTAACCAAACAACTTATTGAAGGTTTGAACCAAGCTGACGACATCCTGATTGGGCCTGTAAACATGAACCGACGCAGCAGCATTATAGGTTTAAGGGGCGGTGCTGAATTGCACGAACAACTCACCCGTCAGGGATTTGTATTGTCGCTCCGACACGGAGTGGTAAGGCTCAGTTTGCACTACCACAACCACCCCGAAGAAGTGGATGCTTTGGTTTCCTTATTGAACAACTTTCCCAAGCAGACTCACTAGGTTTTACGCGTATGCCCCGGAATATTACGCAATATGATTCGGGTTCCTTTGTTTCGGGCCGATTCCTTGAAGTCGTACAAAAGTTCAAGTACGTCGTAATCAATGGATGCTGTTCTTGAGCCATCAACAATCACCTCACTATTTTCGGGTAATTCTTCAAGGGTCACAATCAGGTTGGCCTTGTTGAGGAATGAAACATGTTCGCTGAGCATGATTGTAATGCGCATCACACCGTCTTCTTCGGAACGTTCTTCATTGTAGAAGTGAGACACCTTATAGTTGGCCCTGAGGATGTAATACACTCCCACCGACATGCCTATCAGAATACCTATTAATAAATCGGTAAACAAGATGGCCACGATGGTTACTATAAACGGAACAAATTGCTCTCGGCCCACTTTATACTGTTCGCGGTAAAGCGACGGCTTGCTCAGCTTGTAACCCACAACGATGAGAATGGCCGCTAAAGAGGCCAGCGGAATTTGATTCAGAAAAGGCGCAAAAACCAATACGGCCATTAAGAGTAAAATACCATGATAAATAGCTGACATTTTGGTTTTGGCTCCGGCTTCCAGGTTGGCGGAACTCCTCACAATTACCGCTGTCATGGGTAAGCCACCAATAAGACCGCTTAAGGTGTTTCCAATTCCCTGAGCAAAGAGCTCGCGGTTCTGTGGGGTTTTTCTTTTCTCCGGGTCAATTTTATCAATGGCTTCAACACTGAGCAGTGTTTCCAGGCTTGCAATGATGGCAATAGTCATGGTAACCACATACAGGTTTGGGTCAAGAAATGCTCCGAAGTCGGGAAAAGTGATGAGCTCCCAACCCGATTCCATTTCCGATAATTTCGGGAGGCTCACCAGGCGATCACTTGAAATGGCATACTTCGGAGCTAACCATTTAAAGAGATAACTGACCATCAAACCACTGGCCACGGCCACCAGTCCGGAAGGAATCATCCGGGCAATTTTATTTCCCTTCATAAAAGGCTGATCCCAAAGCAACATAATTGCAAGCGCAAGAAATCCCACCACTGCACTTCCCAGGTGAACATGACCGAATGAGTCAATAAGAAAGCTGATGTTATTGCTTACATCCGCCTGAATAAAGTCCATTTCGCCAAAGGCATTAGTATCCACACCTATGAGATGAGGAATTTGTTTCATGATAAGAATAATACCAATGGCAGCAAGCATACCTTTAATCACAGAAGAAGGGAAATACAGTCCAACGATTCCTGCCTTAAGCGTGCCCATTACAATCTGCACCAGGCCTGCAAGCACCACCGCAAGCAAAAAGGCTTCGAAAGTGCCGAGCGTTTCAATGGCGTTAAGAACAATAACTGTAAGCCCGGCCGCCGGCCCACTCACGCTCAGGCTGGAACCGCTCAGAGCACCTACCAAAATGCCTCCGACAATACCGGCAATAATGCCCGACATTAACGGGGCGCCCGAAGCAAGGGCAATTCCCAAACAGAGTGGCAAAGCAACCAGAAACACCACAATACTCGCGGGTATATCTCTCTTGGAATAAGAAAGTAACTTAGAAAACGACGACATAAAAAATGTGATTTGAGAAATAAAAACCTAACACCGAATCCGTGTCTTGCATAAAGACATAAGGAAAGCCAATATGTGTTTACCGGGGTGGGCGGGTAAAAAGTAGGGTGTGGGTTGGTAGAAGCCTTGGTACGCTGTTATCCGCACAACTCCTCCCCGGGGCTAATTTCATGATATTAACGGCATCCGTCACTTTATACTCAGTGATCATTTCCTGTGATTCAGGATCTACATCTGCTTCAATAAATCCCAACATTGCCATGGGCAAATCACCAAAATCAGTGCATGGGGTGGTTCTCTCGTCAACATTGTTTTGCTGCCCAAACCCTCCCCCATGCAACAGCACGGGCATGACGCCAACCACCAGAAGAACGTGTAAAAACGCCCGTGAAACAAGTTTGGGAAAATTCTGCATAAGTATCGGCAAAGGTAAAAAACTGCCGCAAGGCTCTTATGTTAAAATATGCTGCGATCAGTAAGTGGCTCGAAAAGAAATAAGTACAAAGTAGTTGGAGCTGGAAGTTGAGCATCGGTGCTTCCGGAAGGTTTGCTTAACTTTGTACCGGTAAAATCTGCCTGCCATCAGCATGAAAAAACCGCGCAATACCATCGCAAAGAGAAAGATACTGGAACTGATCAACGAGTCGGCATCGGCCGTTTCGTCACAGGACATTCATGCTGGTGTGGGCACAGTTTGCGACAGAGCAACTGTTTATCGCGTACTGGGCCGGTTGGTTGACGAGGGAGAAGTACACAAAATAATTGATTTAGATGGTGTTGTACGTTATGCCGCCTGCGAGCAGTGCGACGATCATCACCACCACCACGACCACATTCATTTCAGTTGCGAAAAGTGTAATGCCTTAACCTGTCTGGAAGAAGTAGTACCTGAATTTACCCTGCCCAAAAACTATAAGGCGAACTCTGTAAATTTCACGGTTTCGGGGATTTGCGAGAAGTGCGCTTGATTTAATGTTCGCGGAAAAAGTCCAGAACAGACAAGTCAATGATGTGCACATCCTTGTAATAAAAGTGGATGATATCGGTGTGCGTATAACCTATTTCTGACATGCGCATGGCTCCCTCCTGACACATTCCCACCCCATGACCAAAGCCTCTTCCTCTGATGAGTACGTCCTGCTGGTCTTCCTCAATGCGGAAATAGGTGGATTTCAAATTCCAGTCTTTTCTGATTTCCTTCAGGTGAATTTCTGAATCACTGCTTGCGTAGTACACTTCACGCTGATCGGCACCATTAAAATCGAGTGATCCGTGTCCGCCCATCCGCCCCACTCCATGACGCGTGCGCATGTATTGCACCCATTTTTGGCGCGGTATCCGGGTTTCCCAACGTGCATGTTTCCCTTCCAGGCAAAAAGTATCGCGCACACTTTGCAGGTAAGGCACCGGCTTGCTCCAAACGTGCTCGGCCGGAATGGTCTGCCCTCCGCAGTTGCTGTGAAAAGCGGCCGTTACCAAATCTATATTGCTGTCAACCATCACCTGTCCTTTGGTGGCGCTCACAGCTTCAGGAATGAGCTCTGTAAATCGGCTGGTTCCATGATAGACCTGGCAATGCACCTGGTCGCAGAGATGAAAACCTTCGTCTTCATGCCGGCGAAGATTGTTGAGCGCATAGGTGCGACACACAATGCTCTGCAGTTTGTAGTATTCAATGTTCTGCTTGGAGCCTGATTCGGCTTCAACCACGCCACCTACATAGTGTTCCAGATATACCCTGTTGATGAGCTTCAGGTAACCGGCAGAAATCGTCACCACGAGGTTGTCGTTGTATTTGCCTTCGCGAACTGCCGGTTGAGTTGGCCTTATTCTAAACACATTGCCCCAGTTTTTCCGAACAAATACTACTTTGGCAAAACTTCCATAGTCGTTCTGAATGGACCGCACTCCTACCTTCCCTCCTGTTTCATACAACCGAATGCCGTCGTTGGGGTATACATCCGTCAATTTTTTTCCATCGCCAAACACTTCATAACTTCCGATGGAGGGGGCAACCACGGCCTGTTTTATTTTGTCGGTTCGGTAAATGCCTATATCCAACACCTCCGCGCTCAGCGAGATATGACACATGGCAAGCAAAAACAGCAGGAAGCGAATCATATGTTCAAAATTATTCCGCACCGGCGGTGCCTTCGCCCGATTCATTCAGAGTTTTCAACATCAGTTTTGCAGTAAGTTCTGAAGCACCCTCACCACCAAGCTTTTCGCGCAATACTTCGTAGGCTTCCCGCATTTCGTTCCGCACTTGTCCGTCTTCGCACAAGGCACGGAGTTGCTCGCTCACAGTGTCGGCGTTCATTTCGTGCTGAATCAGTTCTTTCACTACTTCGCGACCCATAATGAGGTTCACCAGCGAAATGTAGTTCACCTTTACCAAACGACGCGCAATGAGGTAAGACAACTGATTGCCCTTGTAGCACACCACCTGAGGCACTTTGAACAATGCCGTTTCGAGGGTGGCGGTGCCCGAGGTAACCAGGGCTGCGTGAGCTATTCGCAAAAGCGCATAGGTCTCGCCGTGTATCACCTGCACGTCCTGCCCTTTCAGCACCTCGTGGTAAAATTCGGGTTCCAGCGATGGTGCTCCGGCCACCACAAAGGTGTAGCCTGCAAAACTCCGGGTGGCACCAATCATAACGTTCAGCATGGTGCGTACCTCCTGCTTTCTGCTTCCGGGAAGCATCACCACCAACGGGGTGCTTACGGGTAAGCCGTGTTGCCGGCGCCAGGTAGTTTCATCAAAGAGTTCCCGATTGTATTGCCCGATGGCGTCTAGCAAGGGATGTCCCACAAAATCCACGTCCACATCAAAACGCTTGTAAAAATCCTTCTCAAAAGGAAGAATCACATACATCCGATCCACAAACTGCTTAAGCTTGTGCACCCGGTTTTGTTTCCAGGCCCATATTTGGGGAGAAATGTAATAAAGCACCTTGATGCCAAGCTGTTTGGCAAAAGGCCCGATGCGCATGTTAAAACCTGGGTAATCAATCAAAATGAGTGCATCGGGTTTGAATTGCGCGATGTCTTTTTTGCACTCATTTATGTTCCGCAGAATGGTTCTCAGGTTGGCAATCACCTCAATAAAACCCATAAAAGCGAGGTCGCGGTAGTGTTTCACCACCTGGGCACCGGCGGCTTCCATTTTGTCGCCTCCCCACGCCCTGAAAGTTGAACCGGGATGCTGCCGCTTCAATTCTCTAATGAGATTGGCACCGTGCAAATCACCCGAAGCCTCTCCGGCAATCACGTAAAATTTCAAAGCGCGGTTTGACGGGCTCATCCGGCGAATTTCAGGTAGAACACAACGGGAACGTACACAAAGGTGGCACCGAGTATGCCCCGTGCCGTTTTGAGGTGACCGTACTTGTTGAAAAGCAGGAAGGTAAGCAGGTTAAACACCAGACTCAAGGTAAGTACCGGCGCGTGCAGCTCGTTGAATTGCAGAATGATTTCGCGCCACAGATAGTCCAGTGAGCGCCGGTAGTAGGTGGTCCATAAAGCGGAAACCAACAGAAAGCCTATGACAGGCCCTACAAAGCCCAGCACCCAGCCCAGTACACCGTTATTTAGCTTTGGGGATTTCAAGTTTCCAGTCGTTTAATTCATCCAGGTAATCATGCGCTGTCATGTCGTACTGAACGGGAACAACGCTTACATAATTGTTTTCGAGGGCCCATACATCGGTGTCATCACCATCGTCGTGGTTGCGAAATTCGCCTGTCATCCAGAAGTAATCATCCCCATGTGGGTCGGTGCGGCGCTCAAAAGCATCGTCCCAAAAGGCATGGGCCTGCCGGCAAACACGAATGCCTTTCAGCTCTTCAAAAGGCACATTGGGGATATTCACATTCAAACAGGTATGGCTTTTTATGCCTTGACGGAGCGCATGGGCTACCACCTCGGCCACCACTTTTTTACTGGCCTCAAAGTTGGCATCGCGCGAGTGATCGAGCAGTGAAAAGCCGATGGCGGGAATATCCTCCACCGCGCCTTCAACTGCCGCAGACATGGTACCTGAGTAGATCACGTTGATAGAATTGTTGGCTCCGTGATTAATACCCGAAACGATCAAATCGGGGCGCTGCTTCATGATGTGGTAAATGGCAATCTTCACGCAATCAACAGGAGTTCCTGTACAAGCATAGGCCTCCACGCCGTACATCGAGTCCATTTTCTGCAATCGCAAAATCCGCCCCACGGTAATGGCATGCCCCATACCGCTTTGGGGTTTATCGGGCGCCACCACCACCACTTTGCCGAAATTCTTCATTACCTCTATTAGCGATAAAATTCCGCGGGCGTAGATGCCGTCATCGTTGGTTACCAGAATGGTGGGCTGTGGTTTATCCATTTTTTGCAGATTTGCCGCAAAGCTACGAATATCGGGCACAACCGGCGAGCTGAAACACTGCGCGGGGCCATGTCGGGAAAGCTTGTTAGTTTTGCCGAAAATCCCAACGAAAGTCATGGAAAAAAGACTGCTCGAATGCGTGCCGAATATCAGCGAAGGGCGCGATGCGCAAAAAATAAAAGCTGTAACTGACGTAATTGAAACCGTTGAAGGTGTGCAACTTCTGGATGTAGATCCCGGGGCAAGCACCAATCGCACGGTGATTACCTTTGTGGGAGAGCCCGAGGCGGTGATTGAAGCCGCATTCAGAGTTATCAAGAAGGCTTCGGAAGTCATTGACATGTCGAAGCACAAAGGCGAACACCCGCGCTTTGGTGCCACCGATGTTTGTCCGCTGATTCCCATTTCGGGCATTACCATGGAAGAAACGGCAGAGCTGGCCCACAAGTTGGGTGAACGCGTAGGCAAAGAACTTGGCATCCCTGGCTACTACTACGAAAATGCAGCGACGCAACCCAAAAGAAAAAACCTCGCGTACTGCCGTCAGGGTGAATACGAAGGACTGGACAAACTCTCACAACCCGAATGGAAACCCGACTTCGGTCCGGCAGCGTTCAATGCTTCAGTTAAAAAGACCGGTGCCGTGGCAATCAGCGCACGCGACTTTCTGGTGGCTTACAACATCAACCTCAATACCACCTCTACCCGCAGAGCCAATGCCATTGCCTTTGACATACGCGAAGCTGGAAGAATCAAGCGAGAAGGTGACCCGCTCACCGGCAAAGTGGTAACCGACGAAAATGGTGAGCCAGTGCGTGAACCAGGAAAACTCAAAGCCGTAAAAGGAATCGGATGGTACATTGATGAATACGGCATTGCCCAGCTTTCGCTCAACCTAACCAATATTTCCATCACTTCTGTACATGAGGCCTTTGAAGCCGCTTGCGAAAGTGCACAGGAGCGGGGTATTCGAGTAACAGGCAGTGAAATTGTGGGGCTTATACCCTTGAAAGCCATGCTCGATGCTGCCGATTACTTCCTGAAAAAGCAGGAGCGCTCGCTGGGAATTGACGAAAAGGAAAAAATCAAAATTGCTGTAAAATCGCTTGGATTGGACGATTTGGCCCCGTTCCATCCCGGGGAAAAAATCATCGAATATGTGATTGCCAGGAACGAGCCGCAACGACCGCTTGTAAACATGACCCTCACCGGGTTTGCCAACGAAACGGCGTCAGAATCCATGGCGCCCGGAGGAGGTTCGGTGGCGGCTTACGTTGGAGCCATAGGAGTTGCTCTGGGCACGATGGTGGCCAACCTTAGCAGCCATAAGCGCGGTTGGGATGAAAAATGGGAGCAGTTCTCGGAATGGGCCGAAAAAGGCCAGTGCTTTAAGGATGAGTTGCTTTATCTGGTGGATGAAGACACCAACAGCTTCAATGGAATCATGGAGGCCTTCCGCATGCCCAAGGACAGTGAGGAAGAAAAGAAAGCCCGTCTGGAAGCCATTGACAAGGCCACCCGCTACGCCATTGAAATTCCTTTCAGGGTGATGAAAGTAGCCTTTGCATCCATGGAAGTAATGGAAGAAATGGCCAAAAACGGAAACCCCAACTCAGTAACCGATGCCGCTGTAGGCGCGCTCTGTGCCCGAACGGCCGTGATGGGAGCCTGGCTCAACGTGAAGGTGAATACTTTGGATTACAATGACAAAGCCTTTGTTGACCAAACCCTCAACGAGGCCGAAAGCCTTGTTCAGAAGGCACAGGAACTGGAAAAAGCCATTATTGACATCGCACATTCAAAACTTTAACGCCGGCTAACAACATTGGGCCCGCGCTTTGCGTACATTTCGTAGCAATTCAATTGCGAAATGGCTGCGCGCATTACATACCGAAACAGGCTGGCGAGGGTACTTTACTTCTTTCCCTTTCAGTTGCTGTGGCTTCAGCTTAAAAAAAATCACTTACTGCTTTTCTTTTGGTTGATACTTTTCGGCATTGCCACCAAAAACGTAGCGGTTAAGTTTGGCGTGCCCGACCTCATGCTTTACCCTGAATACCTTGGAGAGAGTGGCCCTACGGCGTTTTTTATCCTCGGGTTTTCGCTAGGTGGGTTCATCATGGCCTTCAACATTTACACCTACATTCTGCACGCCTTTCGCTTTCCTTTTCTGGCAACCATATCGCGGCCTTTTGCCAAGTTCTGCATCAACAATTTCATCATTCCATTTCTGTTTGTGGCAGTTTATATGCGCTACAGTATAGACTATCAAATGCGCAATGAGTTTCTGGGTGGCTGGGAAATCACTATGAACATGGCAGCCTTTCTGGTGGGGCAAAGCTTTTTCATCATCATTGCCCTTTTCTATTTTTTCGGAACCAACAAAGACATCTACAAGCTCACCGGAAAAACCGAAGAGGAACTGCTCGCCATGCGCAAAAAGAAGATTCGCGAAAAACCTTCTGTTAGAAGCAAAAGCAAATGGTACCTCACGCGAAGCTTTAAGCGAGAGTGGCGGGTTGACACCTATCTCCGAACGCCCTTTTCCGTTTCATTGGCCCGCCCCAGCTACCATTACGACAAGGAAACCATACGTTCGGTTTTTGCCCAAAATCACATCAACGCTACCTTCTTTGAACTGGTGGTGATTGCTTCATTTCTTATCATCGGGTCTTTCAGAGAAAACGAAATATTCGTTATACCGGCTATGGCCACTACTTTTTTGATGTTCACCATGTTTTTGATGCTGCTCAGCATTTTTATTTCATGGTTAAGGAGTTGGACCTTTACCATCCTGATTGTAGTTTTTCTGTTGGTGAATTACTCCTCTACCCGCTACGAATGGGCGCGCATCGAAAACCATGCCTACGGACTTAACTACGAGGTGGAGCCCGTTCCGTACAATCGCACTGTAATTGATTCACTTCGTAATGATGCTGCCAACCTTCAGAACGACATCAATCACACCATTGAATTACTGAATAATTGGCGACTTCGGAATATGGCCGGAACGACAGCACGAAACCGTAAACCCAAGCTTGTGCTTCTTAATACCAGTGGTGGTGGTTCGCGGGCAGCGATGTGGACCTACAGGGTGATGCAGTATCACGACAGTCTGCTCAATGGAGCGCTCATGCAACGGGCTGCGGTTATTACAGGTTCTTCGGGAGGAATGATAGGTGCGGCTTATGCGAGGCAATTGTACATGGACTATACAGAACAGGAAGAGCCCTATTACATGCACACCCAACACATGCGTGAAATAGGAAGTGACGTACTCAACCCTATCTTGTTTTCGCTTGCTACCAACGATTTTTTTATTCGCTATCAGCAGTTTGAATTGGAAGAAGGTCTGATTTACACCAAAGACCGCTCAACATCCTTCGAAAGGCAATTGAATCAGAATACAGGTGGACGTCTCAATAAAAAGCTACGCGATTATCGCGATGCTGAATTCAGGGGAGAAATTCCGATGATGATTTTTTCGCCTACCATCATTGACGACAGTCGCAGGCTGATGATTGGCGCGCAGCCACTCTCCTACCTGGTTCAGAACAAGCCGTTTGGCAAGATGAACCACAAGCCCATCACTGAGAATGTGGAATTCGGCCGCTTGTTCGCCGAACAGGGGGCAGACAACATTGGCTTTTTGTCGGTGCTGCGGATGAACGCCACTTTTCCTTACGTGATGCCAAGTGTTAGCATGCCGTCGGAACCCAAGATTCAGGTGATGGATGCCGGGTTGCGCGATAACTTCGGGTTGCGAAATACACTGCAGTTTATGGCTGCCTTCAGAAACTGGATCAGCACCAATACCAGCGGGGTAGTCATTGTGCACATCCGCGACAAAGAAAAAGACTTTGAAACCGAGCAACAGAGCGACCTTTCTATCATTCAAAGCCTGATTAACCCCCTGGGAAGCGTGTACGGCAACTTTACCAAGGTGCAGGATTACACGCATGACCAGATGCTTCAGTACACCAGCCTGTATTTTGACCACCCGGTAGATGTGGTAAGCTTTGAGCTTTTTTATGACACCGAGCAACCCATCAGCCTCAGTTGGCACCTTACCTCTCTCGAAAAGAAAAACATCAAACGATCTGTACACCATCCAAAGAACGCGGAATCCACAAAGCGATTGCGCGCATTGCTCGCTCAGTAATACAACCTTGCATAGCGCTTTTTTGAGTAATCTTGTGGCATGAAGCGAAGCCTGATTCTATTGCTTGCCTTGCTGGGTTTTCAGTTTTTGCAAGCGCAATCCGAAACCCAACTGACCGAAGAATCGGTGATCAGTTTGCTTACCTGTGGCCCTGGTGATGAATTGTATTCAACATTCGGGCACAGTGCCATTCGGGTAAAGGATCCGGCCTATGGCGACATCGTATTCAACTACGGAACCTTCTCGTTTGATCAACCCAATTTCTACCTCCGCTTTGCGCGTGGCCGGTTGCTTTACAGACTGTCCGTTGAGCCCTATAGCCATTTCCGCGAGTACTACGTGTACACCAACCGCTTTATCATTGAGCAGGAACTCAACCTGACTCTGGAACAACGACAACATTTGTACGAATTACTGGAAGAAAACTACCGTCCCGAAAACCGCGAGTACCCTTATCACTTCTTCTACGATAACTGCTCTACACGCATTCGCGACATTCTCGAAAAAGCCCTCGACAACAAGATTAATTTCAACTATCCAGAGGATGCAGGACAAAAAAGCTTCAGAATGATGACCGACGAGTACCTCATTCCGGGCAAGCAGTATTGGGGCGATTATGGTATTGACCTTTGTTTGGGGCTTCCTACCGACAATATTGCCACGCCTTACCAGGAGATGTTTCTTCCCGATTACCTGATGGAACATTTTGAGCGCGCTGAAATCGTGACCGAAGCCGGAAAAGTTCCTTTGGTCAGCAACACCCGCGAAGTGTTTATGACAGCGGCCCAGTTTGAAGGACCTTTTATTACGCCCGCCCGACTGAACTGGGCGCTTTTTGTGCTGGTGATGCTCTTTACCATTTTGCGCAAAACACCACTACGCTTTGGTGCCTTTGACTACGTGCTCTTTGGAATGATTGGTTTGCTGGGCGTGTCGCTCGCTCTTCTTTGGATTGCCACCGACCACACCGATGCCCGTTACAACATGAATCTCCTTTGGGCGCTTCCCACACACTTGCTGCTACTTCCGTTTTTCGGTAAAAAGCCACGCTTCAGAAAGGTATATTTTGGTGTTACAGCGATGATTGGGTTGCTGTTGCTGGTGATGTGGCCCGTGCTTCCGCAGGATTTACACTACGCCTGTGTACCGCTGGTGCTGTTGCTGTCGCTCAGAAGCTATTACCTTTACCGCGCACAACCCAAAATTTCCTGAAATGGCCAAGCGCAGCAAGGGAGGCATGGTGTATTCCACCAACCCCGATTACGAGTACCAAGACGAGCACGACGATGATGTTGAAACTCCCCCTCCCGGCGAGCAGGACTTGCGCGTACACCTAGATAGAAAGCAGCGCGGCGGAAAAGTAGTTACGCTGATTCGAGGATTTGTGGGTGCTGAGAACGATTTGCAAGCCCTGGGCAAAATGCTCAAAAGCAAATGCGGTGTGGGAGGAAATACTAAAGACGGTGAAATACTGATTCAGGGCGATGTGCGTGACAAGGTCATGAAAATACTCACCGACGCCGAGTATCGCGCTAAAAAAGCAGGAGGTTAGGATGTTACCCCAGAAATTTGATATCGTGGCCACTACCCTTCCGGGACTTGAGCCATTGCTACGCAGAGAGTTGCTGCACGAAGGTTTGTTTATTGCCCGTGAAGGGGTGCGCTCCTTTACCGTGATTGGCAACAAGGAAATCCTGTACCGTCTGAACCTGAAAAGCCGATTTGCGCTGCGGTTTCTGGTACCGGTATTGTCATTCCGGGCCACGCATCCTGATGAGCTGTACAAAAAAGTACGTCGCTTTGAGTGGGAGAAATTTTTCGGAACCGACGACACCTTTGCCATTGACTCGGTGGTTAACAGTGATATTTTCAGAAACAGCCGCTTTATTACCTATCGTTGCAAGGACGGTATTGTGGATCGTTTTGCACGCGATTTTGGCAAGCGCCCCGATGTGGACACTGAAAACCCTGTTTGTCGCATCCACCTTCACATTCGCGATGAGTTTGTAAACATCAGTCTGGACAGCAGCGGAAGCTCTTTGCACCTGCGCGGCTATCGCGAACAAAGTCACCCGGCTCCACTTAATGAGGTGCTTGCTGCCGGACTGGTAGCCATGAGCGGGTACACGGGACATGTGCCACTTGTTGACGGAATGTGTGGCTCCGGAACGCTGGCCATCGAAGCGGCCATGATGGCCTCTCAAACTGCACCCGGCCTGGTTCGGAAGAACTACGGTTTCATGTCGTGGTCAGACTTTGATCAGAAATTGTATTCGGGGATTCTCGGTGATTTGAAAAATGCGGTTGCCCCACCCACCCACCCCATCAAAGCCATCGATCGCAACGGCGCTTTCGTGAGAATGGCCCAGCAACACGCTGCCACTGCCGGAGTAGCAGATTTCATTCAATTCGAACGCAATGATTTTCTGCGCTTTGAACCCGAATTACCCGAAGGCATCCTTCTTCTGAATCCACCCTATGGTAACCGTCTGGACGACGACACCGAAGAGCTGTACGCCGCCATCGGCGCACGACTCAAACACCATTACGCCGGTTGGAAAGCGTGGATTATCAGCGCTAATCCTGAGGCCATGCACCAAATCGGCCTCAAACCTATGAAGAAGCACAAGCTCAAAAACGGCGCGTTGGACTGTGAGTACCGGGGTTATGAGTTGTTTGCCGGCAAACGGGCCGACAAAGTGCGCTCAAACGCCCAATAGCTCCAGGGCAGTATCGAATACCATGCACTGGTCTTCATTGAATGCATACAGGCCGTTTTCCTCCTGAAAATCTGATTTGTATAAATTTAGCTCCACCACGGGGTTGGCTTTGAGCGCAATAAGGCTGTTGCGTAGCGAGGGCATGGCATGTTCACCTCGTGGGTGATGGGGCGTAAAGGTGATGGGAAGCACGCGTTTGTTCATCCACTCACCCGATGATTTGAGCCATTCCATTCCATTTTTCAGCACCGCCGGAATGTTGTGCAGGTATTCAGGGGTGCAGATGATGATGGCGTCTGCGTGGTTGCAGCCCTTTCGCCAGTTGACTACATGCTCGCTGAGAGGCCGCTCTTCGAGCGAAGGCTGGTATAGTGGCAGTTTTGTGAGGCAATCGTCCAAATGCCATTCACAGTACTTCTTGTAGTGATGAGCCAGGCTTTCTAGCAGTTTCCGGTTGCTGCTTGGCACTCCCGCCGAACCCGATATGGCGTAGATTTTTTTAATGGGCATATGATGTTGTAAATCTACTTTGAATCAAGATATGAAGCGATCTCTGGAAACCAATTAGTACCGCAACAACTTTTCGAGCGTTTCCTTCAGTCGCTGGGAGGCAAGAAACTGCTGCTCAAGCACGGGCGCAAACGGAACCGGGGTATCGAGACTCGCACAGCGCAGCACAGGGGCGTCGAGCGATTCGAAGCAGTGCTCTGTAATGCGCGCCACCAGTTCTCCACCAATGCCACCCGTGAGATTGTCTTCGTGCAATACCAGCACACGACCGGTTTTGCGCGCCGCTTCGTACACCGCACCCCAATCAAGCGGTGCAAGGGTTCTCAAATCCAACAACTCAACCGACATATCCTTGTGTTGGTCCATCCAGCCCAAGGCCCAATGCACGCCCATACCGTAAGTGATAATGGTGAGGTCGGTTCCGCTGCTGAGTAGCGTGGCCTTTCCAAAAGGAAGGGTGTAATAATCGTCGGGGATTTCCTGCTTGATGCTACGGTAAAGTGCCTTATGTTCAAAGAACACCACCGGGTTTGGGTCTTCGAAGGCGGTGGCAAGTAAGCCTTTGGCATCATAGGGAAAAGCAGGATAGGCTATTTTCAATCCGGCCACGTGAAAGAACCACGCTTCGTTGCTTTGCGAGTGAAAAGGACCGGCTGCAACACCTGCCCCGGTTGGCATGCGCACCACCACGTCGGCGTTTTGCCCCCAGCGGTAGTGAAGCTTGGCCATGTTGTTGCAAATCTGTGTGATGCCTTCGCTCACAAAATCGGCAAACTGCATTTCTACCATGGCTTTCATACCTTTAATAGACAGACCGATACCCGCACCCAGGATTGCCGACTCACACAAGGGCGTATTGCGCACGCGGTGATTACCGAATTGCGCTACAAAACCTTCGGTCACTTTAAACACGCCACCGTACTCGGCAATGTCCTGCCCCATCAAAACGAGCGAGTCATGGCGCTCCATGCTTTGCCGCAAACCATCCGAAACCGCGTCAATCAGTCGTTTTTCGGTTTTGGCGTCGGATGCGGGCGCCGTTTCGGTGTAGCTAAAAGGCGCGAACACATCGCTGTTCTCCTTTTCGAGTGAGGGCGTGATTTCTTCGTATGCATAGGCCTGTTGAAGGCCATCTTCAATCTGCTGTTTGATTTCGGCCCGGGTGGCGGCAATTTCGTCTTCACTCAACAAACCAAGACCCACAAGGTACTGCTCGTAGTTCACCACCGGATCTTTTACTGCCCAGGCATCCTGAATGCCTTCAGGGTAGTACTTGGTACCCGAAGCCTCTTCGTGTCCGCGCATACGAAAGGTCATGCACTCAACGATAAACGGACGTGGATTGCTGCGAATATCATCAGCCACGCTGCCGATTTTCTGCACCACATCCAGGATGTTGTTTCCTGCCACCTGCACGGCTTCTACACCGTAACCTAGGGCTTTGTCGATGAACTGCTTGCAGCGGAATTGCTCGTTGGATGGCGTGCTCAGTCCGTAGCCGTTGTTTTCTATCAGGAAAATGACCGGCAACTGCCATACGGCTGCCGTGTTGAGTGCTTCGTGAAAATCGCCTTCGCTGGCGCCGCCGTCGCCCGTAACCACCAGTGTAGCCCTGCCTTCGTTACGTAATTTGGAGGCCAGCGCAATACCGTCGGCCACACCTAACTGCGGACCGAGGTGCGAAATCATGCCGACCAGCAGGTGCTCTTTGCTTCCGAAGTGAAAGGAACGGTCGCGACCGCTGGTAAAACCTTCCGCTTTACCCTGAAACTGTGCAAATAGCCTGTGCAACGGAACATTGCGGGTGGTGAACATACCCAGGTTTCGGTGCATGGGGAGGATGTACTCATCGGACAACATCACGGATGCCGCACCTACCGAGATGGCTTCTTGCCCCATTCCGCTGAACCACTTGGAAATTTTACCCTGACGAAGCAAAATCAACATTTTTTCTTCAATCATTCTGGGGAGTAATATCTGGCGGTAGAGGTCGCGTAAGTGCTGGTCGCTCAGGTTTCCGCGATCAAAAGTGAGTTGCCGTTCTTCGATGTTGAGCATGCAAAATTGTTTCAGGCAAAAGTAGCTGTTTTAGTGCGCACAAATACTGTGAATTTCAGTAATCCAATCCTTGGATATCTTGGTTACGCCTCCCGATTGGCTATATTTGGCACCTCTCGCAAACCCGAAAAAACAACAACATGAGTAAGGTACCATCCGATTTAGAAATCGCACAAAGTGCAAAGCTTCAACACATTTCAAAAATTGCCTCAAAACTCGGCATTGACGAACAAAACATCGAAATGTACGGCCATTACAAAGCCAAGCTGCCCTTGAGCCTGATTGATGAAAACAAACTGAAAAACAACAACCTGATTCTGGTTACAGCACTCACCCCCACCCCTGCCGGTGAGGGAAAAACCACGGTTTCCATCGGTCTTACCGAAGGCTTGAATAATATTGGCAAGCAGGCCACGGTGGTGTTGCGCGAACCTTCGCTCGGTCCGGTTTTCGGAATCAAGGGCGGTGCTGCCGGTGGCGGTTACTCGCAGGTGGTTCCTATGGAAGATATCAACCTGCATTTTACCGGTGATTTTTCAGCGATAGAGAAAGCCAACAACCTGCTTTCTGCATTGATTGACAACAACATTCAATCAAAAACCCGCAGCCTCAATATTGACCCACGCTCGGTACTTTGGAAACGCGTAATGGATATGAACGACCGCGCGCTACGCCAGATTGTGATTGGCCTGGGCGGAACCGGAAATGGCATTCCGCGCGAAGACGGCTTTAACATTACCCCCGCCAGCGAAATCATGGCTATCCTTTGTATGGCGCAGGGAATTGAAGATTTGAAAGAAAAAATCGGCAATATTTTTATTGGCTTCACCTACGACCGCGAACCGGTGTACGCTCGCGACCTGAATGCCCAGGGTGCAATGGCCATGATTCTGAAAGACGCTGTAAAACCCAACCTGGTGCAGACGCTCGAAGGCAATCCGGCTATCATTCACGGCGGACCATTTGCCAATATTGCCCAAGGCACCAACACCATTATGGCCACCAAAATGGGGCTCAGCCTGAGCGAATACGTTGTGACCGAAGCCGGTTTTGGTGCAGACCTCGGTGCAGAGAAATTCCTCGATATCAAATGTGCCTCGTCGGGATTAAAGCCCAAAGCGGTTGCGGTGGTGGCTACCATTCGCGCGCTGCGCCACCACGGCGGTGCCACTTCCGAGGAGTACAATACGCCGAACCTCGAGCGCGTGAAAAACGGTTTTAGTAACCTGGAAAAACACCTGGAGAACATTCGAAAATTCCAATTGGTTCCTGTGGTGGCCATCAACAGCTTCTACAGCGACTCGGAAGAGGAAGTACAGTTTGTGATTGAGCGCTGCGCTGAGATGGGTGTAAAAGCTGTAAAGTCTGAAGGATGGGCCAAGGGCGGTGAAGGCACCAGTAATCTTGCCCGCGCGGTGGTTGAGGCGGTTGAATCAGGTAAAAGCAACTTCAAGCCCTTGTACGACTGGAAACTTCCGGTGAAGGAAAAAATTGAAACCATTGCCCGCGAGATATACGGTGCAGATGGCGTGGATTACAGCAAAGAAGCAATGATTGGACTGCGACGCATTGATAAACTGGGTATTGAGCACCTGCCTGTGTGCATGGCCAAAACGCAGAAGTCGCTTTCTGACAACGAAAAACTGCACGGACGCCCCACCGGTTTTCGCATTACGGTGCGTGATTTTGAGTTTGCAACCGGTGCCGGATTTGTTATTCCGATTATCGGAAACATGATGCGTATGCCCGGCCTGCCCGCTGTACCCGCAAGCGAGGGCATGGACATTGACAGTGAAGGCCGCATCACAGGACTCTCGTGAAAAGGAGTGCCCGCTACGAAGGGCGGCTGCATCGAGCCGGAGAGCCCGAAAAAGCAGTACACGACGCGCTGGTTATTGAGCACCCCTTGCAAATCATCATCAATGGCGAGGCGCTGAGCATTACGATGCAAACACCTGGCGATGAGGTTGATTTGGTGCGCGGCTTGTTGTACAGCGAAGACATTTACCGCAATTCCAACGAACCCGACATTCAACTTATTCAAGGTAAAAACGAGCTGATTGACCGGGTTGAACTCATCATGGACCAATCACTTATGGGCGATGGCTACCGCAATTCGCGGCAACTGCTTTCGGTAGCTTCGTGCGGTATTTGCGGGCGAACGGAATTTATTGGAAGAAAGGGTTCACTGGAAAATGAAGCGGCCCTTTCTCCGGATGCCATTCACCAACTGTTTACCACGATGCGCAGCGGTCAAACCCTTTTCAGCGAAACCGGCGGCTGCCATGGTGCGGCCGTTTTTAACCGGCAAGGCCAGTTGCTGGTGGTTCGCGAGGACATTGGCCGACACAACGCGGTGGACAAAGCCATTGGGGCCCTGTTGCGCAGCGACCAACTTAAACAGGGCGCGATCATGCTGGTGAGTGGCCGGGTGAGTTACGAGATTGTTTCGAAGTGTTTTATGGCCGGCATTCCTCAACTGGCAGCGGTTTCTGCTCCTTCTAGTTTAGCAGTGGATTTTTCAAAAGAATTGGGTGTGGAGTTGCTGGCGTTTTGCAGGGATGGACGGGTGACGAGGTATGCTTGATAATTCAATACCTCAACATCTCCCCCAGCCCTTTCTTCATTTCATCGAGTTCCGAATCAGAAATCTTGCCGATACATTTCGTCAACCGGTCTTTTGAAACGCTGCGAATATGGAAAACCAGAACTTCTGAGGTTTTTTTCAACCCGTTTGCCTTATTGGACTTAAGCACTACATTGCCTTTGTAGTTTTTTACACTGGTTGTCAATGGACAAACAATCACCACTTTCAAACACTTGATCATCAGGTCACCGCTTAAAATCACTACCGGACGATGGCCCGCCTGTTCACTTCCCTTTACAGGGTTGAGTGAACAATACCAGATTTCGCCCTGCCTCATTTGGGTTGATCGGCGTTTTCGAGCTGACGGAAGTAATCTTCCATTCCCTCTTCGGCAATTTTCATTACATCCTCATCCTGAGCAGCGCGCTTGTAGGATTGGATATACTCCGCACGTGTAAGCTGATCGAGGTAGATGCGCAATGCTTTCTCGATTAAAGCATTTTTGGGCACAGAAAGCTTTTGCGCGTGCTCTGCGAGCAATTGGAGCAAATCATCTGGAAGTGAAGTGGTAAAGGTTGACATGATGCTTGTATATTTATGATTCAAAAATACGAATAAGAAATGTATTTCGCAAGTCTGATCCAAAATCAAAAAATTAGAAAGGTTGTACCAGAAACTGAACCAAAACTGGCGCGCGTTTGCAAATCGTGCCTCATACTGATCACATTATATGACCTATAGAATGATGTCTTAACTTAGAAAAAACATCAGCATAATTTCTACTCAATGTAATTTCTTTTCGCATCTGCGCCCCAGCCTGTCCGGCCAGGCAGGTTTGTGAAAATCATTCAAATTCCTTCAAAAAATGTAACTTCTAACCTTCACCCCAAATTATGCAAGAGAAGGAGCGCTTAGCTCCAAACTACCTGCCAGCCGGCAGGCGGGCCTGCACGCCGGCAGGCGGGCCTGCCCGCCATAAATACTTCAACTGGAGGCAGGCGGGCCTGCACGCCGGCAGGCGGGCCTGCCCGCCGGCAGGCGGGGAGAATCACTTTTTCAGTGCAGCGAAGCAATCCGTAAACGTATGTTTCTGTTTGTCGAATATGCAATTGGCCTTGCCAATGCATATTTTGGGTTTAAAAAAGTTACGAATCCGTAATGAAACCCGCTGCGCGCACAACTATCGCTGTCTCGTCCCTATTTTCTTTGCTTTACCGGTGAGCTTTGCGATAACGACCAGAGTACCGAGCAACATATTTTCAACAAATAGCGGCATACCACCTATGCGTTGTTCATCGCGGTATTTCCACATGATATAACCGAGTTCAGGCAAAAGCGAAAGGTCTTTCTGGCTACCGTTTTTGCTGATGGTTACCATGGCCATCTCGGTGATAAACCTTTGAAAATCGAGCGCGGGTTCCAATGTGATTCGGGTTTCAAGGGGCTCTACTTTACTGGCATTGTAAAAGGTGTGCACTGCACCCGGCGGAACCACGAATGACTCCCCGGGGCCGAGTATGACATCCTTGTGTCCTTTCATGCGCCCCACCATTGTTCCCGAGACTACATAGAAGGTTTCCTGTTGCTTTGTGTGAACATGAAAACCGGGGCCGGTGGTGTTGGGCGCCCAAACACTTTTGAAAGTTACGGATGGTGCTTTGTTGTCGGGGTCTCCGTAAAACACAAATACTTCTCCGTCTTTCTCGAGATTGAGAACGATTTCTTTGGAATTTACATCTGTTGGCATGGCTGTATGTTTATGGTTCAATACACACATCAAATGTATCTGTGTACAGCCGGCCAAAATTGTATTTATCGGACATTTTGAAAGTAGTGCCCTTCAATGGGGCCCATCAATTTGCGGTATTCACCCGGAGTCAGCCGGGTAAACTGTTTGAATGTTCTGATGAAGTGGGGTTGGTCAAAAAATCCCGCACTGTGCGCAATCTGCGAAAGGCTGAGGTTTGAACCATGCATAAGCCTTCTTGCTTTTAGGTACTTGAGGTACAGCAAGGTTTGTTCGCTATTCATTCCTGTTAGCTCTCGAAATTTACGTGTCAGGTGTCGAGGAGAATAACACAATGTATCCGATAAACCCGCAACGGATAATTCTGCAAGGCTTGCAAGTGAAAGTATCTCACCAAAGGCCTTTTCGCGCTTGCTCAAACGCGGACTGGCAGGCAGCAGCCATTGGGCAACGATGTCAATTCTTTTCTGAAAGGACGCTTCTTCGGCCAAACGATACCATAATTCGCTAATGGAAGCATTTACCAAAGCGAGGTCAATACAGGACGCTGCAAACTCTCCGGCCGGAACTCCAAACAGGTGGTACACCGATGAGGCATGGAAAACAACACCAAAAAGCGATTGATTTTCTGGAAGGTACAGCTTAATTGGGGCATGATGATAACCCTGCACAAAGCACTGGGGTAGAACAAACTCCTTGTTGTACAGGCTGGCCTTAAACGCTTGTTCAACTCCAAAATTGAAGATTACCTCAACCACACCCATGGGCACAATCACCTCCTGACAATAGGGGTTGAAGCGATCTATCTGCCATATCAACTGAACCATATCGCTCAGCGGCTCTGTTTGGGGAAAAAAGAGCAACGGATCATCTAAACCTTGTTTGAGGCCGCTCATGGTTGGTTTGCAAAAGGTATAGCAGAGCTCTGCAATGCACTACAAACATACAAAACCACTTAAGACCTGAACACCTCCGCTGCGCGATAGTGTTTTTACACTTTTCCCGGATCAGAAATTCAACTGAAACTGCAAACGCAGCAACCGACCGGCTTCGGTGTTCATCGGGTTGATGGCATTCTCAGCAGTTCTGCGCGAGATGGTGTACATGGCTACCAGCTCAAAGTTCTTGATGGGCTGCCATTCTACTCCAATTTCCAACTCCTGCACTCGGTGTTTGGTGGCGTCGCGTTCGTGCTTCTTCCCTCCTTCATAATAGTGGTAGCGCCCAAAGGGAAAAAACAACTGCTCACCCCATTCAAATTTGTAGCACAGCGTGGCATATCCTCCGTGCAGATCGCGCACATCAATGCGGTTCTCGGTTGGAATGTACTCAGGCCCCCGACCAATGTTGTACTCCGCCTGAATTCCAAAAGGCTGTGGATACAATACAAATGTGGCAGCCGCACGTTGATCTGTGTAGGCAAAGTCAGGATTGCCCTGCACACCTTCAGTAACGAATGGAAGCACCACTTCACCGGTGTAACCCTGAATACCGGGTTCAATAATCTGACCGTTGGCAAATTGAATGGGATAGGTAAAGCGCCCCACAGTGTGAAATTTCCGATTCAAGTCGGGCTGGTTGGCGGTTTGCCCGTTGAAAACACCGAAGCCCACCACGCCGTAATCGCCACTGTGCTTCAAGCCTTTTTGCTGAATTTCAGCAAAGAGTTTTCGGATCTTAAAAGGAGCCCAATAGAAGAAAACTCCAATGTCGCGCTCATTGGCCACGGCACTGTTCAAGCCGTCGTTTCGGTCGAGGGGAATACGGTTTTGGCTCGACTGAAGGTTCTCAAACCCAAAGGGCACCTTGCTCTGGCCTATCCTGAAACGAAACTCCTTTTTATTGTCTAATGCCAGATCAAAATAAGCATCACGGATTTGTGCAAACTGCTGCCTTCCGCCACCAGGCGATGAAGCAAAATCCGGCTGGATATAGAAATAGACCCGCTCGTGAACGTTACCAAAAAAGATGATCCGAATCCTTCGAAAAAAGAACCCTCCGTCTCCACCCCAGGAGCGATCGCATTGCTCGCATTGCAGATCCGGGTTGGTCTCGAACAAACGATTGTAACGCATCTGGGTGTAACCCCTGATATTGATTACATCGGTCCATTTTTTCTCAGGTAAAAAGGTGGCCGCCTCTTTTACCACTAACGTATCTTCAGGTTGCGCCGAAGTTGTTTGTACAGCCACCAGGGCTGCCAAAATGAGCCCAAAGGCTGCTGCGCGAAATGGATGCTTCAAAACCAATATGCTTTCCAAAATTCGGCCGCAAATGTGAATAAATTAAGGTTTGCATAACAATACAGAAGTATTGGTTTAATTCAATTGTAACCACTACTTAACTTTTTGGTAACATATCCGCTGTTTGCGTAACTTTTTGGAAACAATACCATAAATCACTATGAACTAAACGCACGCTAACATCTCTTTTTCTGCGTTTTACGAACTAAAAGAGAACAACAGCCTTACGTTAAGTCGGCTAAAAACCCGTCAAGAAGCGCGTCGTAATTCACTACCCATCAGTAGTTGATTCCCATTTTCTGGTAGATGAAATGCAGCAGCCATGCCGGCCCGATTAACAGAAATTTAAGGTCATCAATAAAGGAAGGCTTCTTCCCCTCAATCTGATGTCCGATGAACTGCCCCACCCATGCCAACACAAAGAGCGAGAGGTACGCGTAGAGGGCTGAATCGGGAAAGTTGAGATTTACCACCTTAACACCGTACAGCACCAACGCCGATATGGCCAGCATTCCTATAGCGACGGGGATAGACAATCTCAAAAAGAAAAGCACTCCTACCACAATGACCAGCGTTCCGAGGTGAAGGTAGGGTAACAACCCGGGGGCAACAGCAGTATCGGCACCGGCCAGCGGAATGAGAGAGAGCAGACCGATGATGGTGAAAAAGATGATAGGAACACATATCCAGTGTATGGCTTTGTTGGCCGGGTTCTGATGGCTTTCGCCGTACTTGTCGAACAATGGTTGTATTTTGCTTTGCATGGCTCTGTGGTTTTGTGGTTTTGTGCTACGAGCTAAATATAGCAAAAAAAATCTGAGCCCTACTCCGCAACACCTTGAAAATACTGCCAAAGCGGGTCATCGGGCACTGGAGCCACCCAACTTACAGGCTCCTTTTTCACCGGGTGTATCAAACTGAGTGCGCGGGCGTGTAAGTGAATACCACCGTTGGGATTGGAGCGGTCAAAGCCGTATTTCAGGTCGCCTTTGATGGGACACCCCATGGCTGCCAGTTGTACCCTGATTTGATGATGTCTCCCTGTTTCGGGCAGTATCTCCAGGAGGTAATAATCATTGCTTTTGGCAAGTAGCCTGTAATGCAGACGGGCTTCTTTGGAATCGCTACGCACTTCTTTGCTTACATAGCTCTTGTTTTGCTTCTCTACCTTGTAGAGCTGATGCACCAGCCTACCTTCATTTTGCGGCGGGGCTTGCTTTACCACAGCCCAATAGGTTTTCTGCACTTCGCGCGTGCTGAAAGACGCATTCAATCGCGGAAGTGCCTTGCTGGTACGGGCAAAAAGCACCAAACCACTCACGGGTCGGTCTAAGCGATGTACCACGCCACAGTACACATTACCCTGTTTGTTGTATTTGATTTTGAGATACTCCTTTATCACCTCGCTCAGCGGCATATCGCCTGTGTGATCGCCCTGCACAATATCTCCTGCGCGCTTGTTGACAGCAATCACATGGTTGTCTTCATACACCACCTGCAGATTCTGAGGTGTAGATCGCTAGGCTTTTCCGGCCATCAGTACTGTTCGCGCTCGTTGGGAAAGTCCACGTTTCGCACGTCCTTTACGTAGTTGGAAATGGCGCCGTGCATTTCTTCGTAAAGGTTGTGGTAGCGTCGCAAGAAGCGCGGGTGAAACTCCTGGTTGATGCCCAGCATATCGTGCACCACCAGCACCTGCCCGTCGGTACCTGCTCCGGCCCCTATTCCGATGGTAGGAATCTGGATGGCTTCGGAAACACGCGTGGCCAGTTTGGCAGGAATCTTCTCCAGCACGATGGAGAAACAACCCGTTTCTTCGAGAATGGCAGCGTCTTCGAGCAGTCGTTTTGCCTCTTCCTCCTCTTTGGCGCGCACCACGTAGGTTCCGAATTTGTAAATGCTCTGCGGTGTGAGGCCGAGGTGTCCCATTACCGGGATTCCGGCCGACAGAATACGCTCAATAGACTCGCGGATTTCGCGTCCCCCTTCCATCTTAATACCGTGTGCTCCCGATTCTTTCATGATTCGTATGGCCGACGACAACGCCTCCTTGGAGTTTCCCTGGTAGCTACCAAAGGGCAGATCAACCACCACCAATGCGCGCTGCACGCCCCGCACCACCGATGCTGCGTGATAAATCATCTGATCGAGGGTAATGGGCAACGTGGTTTCGTGACCCGCCATGACGTTGGAAGCCGAGTCGCCCACCAGAATCACATCCACACCGGCTGCATCAACAATCCGGGCCATCGAAAAGTCGTAGGCAGTAAGCATGGCTATTTTTTCCTTTTTAAGCTTCATCTCCTGAAGCACGTGGGTGGTAACCCTTTTTACATTGCTGTGAACTGACATCTGCACTAGTGTTTAAGATGAGCAAAGGTAGGGTTATCCAACAAACAGCACATTTGTAACCGCCCATATGAGCCATCAACCGCTTCCGTCAATCATACGCCATCCGATGCAGCAATCCAACCATTGCTCAAATAACGCCTACCGTAAAATCCGAAAGCCCTACATTTGCCTTGTTAAAACCGCTGGAATGAAACAATACGGGTTGTTATTTTTACTCATCGCGCTGGGCTTGTGGTCCTGCGAAACCAAGGTGGATCTCAACGCTCCCTACGAGCGCTACACCACGGTTTACGGTCTTGTTGACCTCAGCGCCGACACCCAGGTAGTGCGCATCAACAAGGCTTTTCTGGGTGAAGGAAATGCCCTTGATTTTGCACAAGTACCCGATTCGAGCCAATACGACCCCAACGATTTGGAAGTGACCCTGGAGTTCGCCAATCAAACAGTTGAACTTACCCCTCACATAGTGCCCAACCGCCCTTCCGGTGCATTCTTCGACCAGGATGTTCAGGTGTTTATAACTACTGAAAATCTCAGGGTAAACAATCAGGGAAACCCCATTAATCTCAATGTAAACCCCAACCAGCTGGTGAACGAGTACACCCTGAATATCAAGGTGAACGGTGAGACCATTATCGGTAAAACGGCCCCGACTTTTCTGCGACAGATCTCCATTGCCATTCCTTTCCCCAACAACCAGGGAGGCTCCAGCTTTGACAATAGCGAGAACTGGATGGTTTCTGAAGGTGTTTTCAGCCAGAACAAACGTATGCGCATGTTATCGGAGCCAAGTGCCGTGCGTTATGAAGCGCGCATTGAATTTCGCTACAAAGAGCACTACCTGGACGGAACAGTGAAAAACCGCACCTATGTTTGGGGATTGGGCAGCCACGAGGCAGCACTGGGTTCTACCTCCTCACAGTTTGAAAAGCCCTATTTTCCTGAAGACATCTTCAACGGTATTGCAAACAGCATTGTGTGCGATCCGCAGATAGCCTTCCGCTCACTCGACTCCTGCGATTTTGTAATGCTTGCCGCCGGAGAGGACCTGGCCCGCTACATGACCATCAACACGCCTGTTACTGGTATCGTTACAGAGCGCCCGGAGTTCAGCAATATTGAAGGCGAGCGCGCATTGGGCCTGTTTTCCAGCCGATACAAACTGGTGAGGAGAAAACTCCTGAGCAGTGCTACCCGGCAGGAGTTCCAGATTAACCCGGTGATGCAGCCCTACTGCTTTTGCAACCCGGCCATTCCCGGTTCCTGCCCCACCGGTCCCTGCGACTGCGACTAAAGGCTGCTGGCAGTCCCACCCGGCTTTTTCTTGACAATTTGTCGGAATTATCAGGTGCATGACACGCTTTATTGTGTCAAATTTGCACGTATGCACCCATTTCGGGCGCTGGTATAAAAATTGACTCCTGCGAGGCAACACGAATCAGCAAACTTTATTGAAATGGGTAAAATAATTGGAATAGACTTAGGTACCACCAACTCCTGCGTATCTGTAATGGAAGGCAACGAGCCGGTGGTGATTGCCAACAGCGAAGGAAAGCGCACCACGCCGTCCATCGTTGCATTTGTAGAAGGTGGAGAGCGAAAAGTGGGCGACCCGGCCAAACGACAGGCCATCACCAACCCCGAAAAAACTGTTCACTCTATTAAGCGGTTTATGGGAACTTCTTTTGACGAGGTGGCCAAAGAAATTGATCGCATGCCGTACAAAGTGGTAAAAGGCGACAACAACACACCGCGCGTACAGATTGACGACCGCAAATACTCACCGCAGGAAATCTCTGCCATGATTCTTCAGAAAATGAAGAAAACCGCAGAAGACTACCTCGGCCAGGAAGTAACCGAAGCGGTGATTACCGTTCCGGCCTACTTTAACGATGCGCAGCGTCAGGCAACCAAAGAAGCGGGCGAAATTGCCGGATTGCAGGTGAAGCGTATCATCAACGAGCCCACCGCTGCGGCGCTGGCTTACGGTCTTGGCAAGAAAACCACTGACCTGAAAGTGGCCGTATTCGACCTCGGTGGTGGAACACACGACGTTTCCATCCTGGAGCTTGGAGATGGCGTATTTGAAGTACTCTCAACCGACGGTGATACCCACCTGGGCGGTGACGATTTTGACCAGCGCATCATCGACTGGCTTGCCGACGAGTTCAAAAATGACGAGGGTGTAGATCTGCGTCGCGACCCGATGGCGCTGCAACGCTTGAAAGAAGCTGCCGAAAAAGCCAAAATTGAACTTTCCAGCTCGAGCGAAACCGAAATTAACTTGCCCTATATCATGCCGGTTGACGGTGTGCCCAAGCACCTTGTGCGCAAGTTGAGCCGGTCTAAATTTGAGCAGATTTGCGATGACCTGATTAAGAAAACCATTGCTCCCTGTGAATCGGCCCTGAAAGCCGCAGGTTTGTCGGTGAGCGACATCAACGAGGTGATCCTGGTGGGAGGTTCTACGCGTATTCCCGCAGTGCAGGACGCCGTGAAGGCCTTCTTCAAAAAAGACCCTTCCAAAGGTGTGAACCCCGACGAAGTGGTGGCCATCGGAGCCGGTATTCAGGGAAGTGTTCTCAGTGGCGACACCAAAGATGTGTTGTTGCTTGATGTAACACCACTCTCATTGGGAATTGAAACCATGGGCGGTGTAATGACGCGACTGATTGACGCCAACACCACCATCCCCACTAACAAGTCGGAAGTGTTTTCTACGGCCAGTGACAATCAGCCCTCGGTAGAAATTCACGTACTGCAGGGAGAGCGCCCCATGGCCAAGGACAACCGCACCATCGGACGTTTTCACCTGGACGGCATTCCTCCTGCTCCGCGCGGCGTGCCGCAAGTTGAGGTAACCTTTGACATTGACGCCAACGGAATCATTAACGTAAGCGCCAAAGACAAGGCCACCAATAAAGAGCAGAGCATTCGCATTGAGGCTTCCAGCGGCTTGAGCCCGGAAGAAATTGAGCGCATGAAGAAAGAAGCCGAAGCCAACGCCGAAAGCGACAAGCAGGCCAAGGAAACCGCTGAAAAGCTCAACCAGGCCGACGCGCTGATCTTCCAAACCGAAAAGCAGCTCAAAGAGTTTGGCGACAAAATTCCTGCCGACAAAAAGCAGCCCATTGAGGACGCACTCGCTGAGTTGAAAAAGGCACACGAAAGCAAGGATCTTGCTGCTATTGACGGTGCCATGGAAAAGCTCAACACCGTATTCCAGGCTGCCAGCCAGGATATGTACCAGGCACAACAGCAAAGCCAAAACGGAGACGGGCAATCTGCACAAGGTAGCTCATCCGACGAAGAAGTAACCGATGTGGACTTTGAAGAAGTGAAAGACGACAACAAGTAAGCACATCAGTAAAACCATCATCAAAGCGGAATCGCCATTGCGGTTCCGCTTTTTTGTTTGCGGGGGTTGCTGTTTAGAAACGAGTCATACATGGAGCGATGTGATTCCTCTGTTGGCAAGTTTACAGGGCTGTGAGAAGTTTTTTAACCTGATTTTGCAAGAACATTCAGATCAAGCCAAGTTGTGGGAACCCTCAACTGCCACAATCATCTTATCTACAAAGGCATCCAGACTTTCTTCAGCGTTGTTGTTGCTATGTTGCACTGTAAGCTGACCACATTGCTGTAATGTTTTTACATTTTTATCTGAAGCATCGGCCATGTCTGCATTGTACGGTGGTTTTGCGCCATTGGCAGGTCTGGGAAAATCCACCCGTTTGTAGTTCTTCACTTCAACTCCATCCAGCGACTCATAGAGTTTCTGCACCTGGTAATTTACGGTGTTGAGGGCTCCGTCCATCATAATATCGGGTGTTTTCTTCGCCCAGGTCAGAAGCTTCCATCGCGAGGCCTTTTCCGGACTTCCCAGATCGGGGTACCCCCCGCCCGTTCCGAGCGAAAGCATCTGCATATTGCGCGCAGTGGGAAAGGCTTTATTTGGGTTTAGATCATCCTGCCAACCGGGAAAAACTGTACCCCTGGCCTCGGCATAAGCACACATGGCCGGGTTGTTGGCAAATACGCCCCCGTCAAGGTTCACCATGCGTTGGCCGTTTTGCACGTGAAAACCCAACATGGCCGGGTTAAAATACGTGGGAGCGGCTGAGGTAGATCGAAGCACCTCGCGCAGCAGGAAATCTCCTTTTTCAGCCTTCTCCTCCCTGCTGTTGAAAAACACCGCCGTGCCATTGTACATATTGTAGGATGTGATGATACAAGGCTTCAGCAACTCGCTGAGCATACAATCACCCAGTTTTTTCACCATAAGGCTTTCCAGGCGTTTTTCAGTGTACCTGGCCGCGCCCACCAACAACTGACCGAATGTACCGCGTTTTTTCGATTGATTAAAAATCTCTTCTCCGTATTGAACGTAGAAATCCAGCGCATCTTCGGCGGTGAATTTGGGTCGCCCGTGCTCATCCGGAACCAGGAGCATGGCTCCCAATATGGCTCCGGTACTGGTACCGGCCACCAAATCTACATAATCGGCAATGCGTTTGTCATCACCTTTCTTTTCGCGAATGCGTTTTTCTATGTGCACAAGCACGGTGGCGGGAATGATTCCGCGGATTCCCCCGCCGTCAATGGACAGGATGTTGATTTTGTTGCGTGGCATGGTGGGTTGGTTTGAGGTTTATCGTCTCAAAACTAACCATTACGCATCCATTCAACAACATTTACGGTGAATAAACGGGTGTCAGGAGTTTCTCCGGATTGGCATTTTGGAATATTTTCCGGTTAAAATCGGTATAATAGAATTTTTTCCGCATTCGAGTAGCTATTATGGAAAATATTCCCGAAATTTGAAAGTATTTTGGCTTATTATGGAAAATATTCCTGATTTACATCTCGAAGAAGTCATCTTTGCATCGGCCGATAAAAAGGTCTCAGCGCAGATTTCCAAGCTGGTCAGGGCAGGCAAAGTCCGCAAAATTGCCCCGCGCGTGTACAGCTCCAACCATATCGATACTGCTGGAGACATTGTAAGGCGAAATCTGTTTCGAATTCTTGGACATTTGTATCCGGGCGCTGTGGTAAGTCACCGCTCGGCGTTTGAATACAAACCTACCGAAGCAGGTCATATTTTCCTGTCCTACAAATACACCCGAAAAATCAATTTGCCCGGTGTGACCGTGAGATTGCTCGAAGGCCCAGCAGCCATTAACGGCGACACTCCATTCATGGGTCAGATATTTACCTCTCAGCAGGCACGGGCCTTTCTGGAGAATCTGCAGATTTCCAAAACGCCGGGGCCAAGGTCCAAAACACTTCCCGTTTCGGTGATAGAAGAAAAGCTGGAGCGAATGGTGCGAATGAATGGTGAGCAAGCGCTCAATAAGCTGCGTGACGAGGCAAAACACGTTGCAAAAGAGCTCGGGATGGAAAAGCAGTACGCATCGCTAAACCTGCTGATCAGCGCAATTTTATCTACACACAACGCCAATGTACTCTCTTCACCCCTTGCTGCGGCGCGAGCCTTTGGTTATCCGTACGACCCCGGTCGGCTGCAACTGTTTGAGGAATTGTTCAGGGCATTGCACGCAGAGGTGTTTGAGAACCGACCCGACAAGAACTTTTCCGCACAGTCTTTCAGGAACTTTGCGTTTTTCGAAAGCTACTTTTCCAATTTTATTGAAGGGACGGTATTCACGGTGAACGAAGCCAAAACCATTGTTGAAACGAATCAACCGATGCTCACCAGGAATGAAGATTCGCACGATGTACTCGGAACCTTCAAAATCGTTTCGAACAGGCGGGAGATGTCCAAAACACCCTCCTCCCCCGATGAACTCCTCGCCATTCTGCAATACCGACACAAGGCCTTGCTCAGTGCCCGTACAGAAAAAAACCCCGGACTCTTCAAAGACCGGAACAATTATGCCGGACAAACCGCATTTGTTGACTTCAATTTGGTAAGAGGCACGCTCATCAAGAGTTTCGACTATTACCGTGCTTTGAAACACCCTTTTGCAAAGGCCGCGTATATGATGTTTGTGATCAGTGAGGTACATCCTTTTCTGGACGGTAACGGGCGTATCGCGAGAATCATGATGAATGCAGAGATGGTGGCGGGCAGGCAAAGCAAAATTATGATTCCGACGGTGTATCGAGACGACTACTTAGGTGCGCTCAGAAGACTCACACGTAATGGAGATACAGCCCCCTATATACGTATGCTCCTGCGCGCCTCTTTGTTCAGCTGGCATGTTTATTCCAATGATATGGACGGTATGCAAAGGCTTCTGGAAGCTTCCGACTCCTTTCTGGAGCACACCGAAGGACGGCTGAAAATTCCGAAGCCCTAAATTGCGGGGGATGCGTACAACCGGGCCATTCACCCCTTGCTACTCCTTCAATCTTTCGAGGGTAAATTTGTAGGTATCTATCATTGCGTGCTCCTGGCCCCAGAGGTCGCCCATATACTGACCAAACAACACATAGTTTTCCAGGGTTTGGTTTTCTTCAAGCATCTCGCGGCTAAAAAGCAGTTCAATCAGCCTCCCGAGCGATTTTTCTACAAACTCCTGTTGTTGATACACCATGATGACATCTATCCGCGTTTGCAAATCGAAGTTGATGTTTTGCGCGTTGATATAGCCCCAGGCGTGCCGCGTTAAAAACTCGCGCATCAGGCTGCTGCTGTCGCCTGCCAGATGCTCTAAGGAAAAACGCCCTTGAGTCAGCACCGCACTGTCGGTTTCCAGCAATTGAAAAGTGCGGTCCATCACCTCTTTGTGGTACGGAGCCCATCGCTCGAGTACGTCCAGGTTGTTTTCCATTTCGTGAACAATGGCCGCCAATGCTTTCCGGGTTTCGCGCTTTTCGATGCTGGTCATCCTACACTCATTGAGTGCAAAAGCCAAAAACACACTGGTAAAAATCAGCACCGCCTGTACAGCGTGGTCGCGCATTTTCGGGCTGAAATTCCAAGCTATTTTGGTAAGGATGCTCATGGGTTGGGTCATGGCGAAGGTAGCGATTTTGGCCTATGAAAAGGTTAAGTGAATGGAGTCTATCAGGGAAGCGAGTTTCTCTACCTGCTTTCTTTCCCTCAGAGTGACTCGTAGAGGACGCTGAGGGCGGTTAGTATTTCGAGCCAACCGCTGCCTCGTTGCTTCCAGAGCTTTGAATCCTGCGCCACATTTCCTCACCCAACTTTCATTGTACT
>REDV01000084.1 GCA_007695365.1 Cryomorphaceae bacterium
GTGGTGGGTGAAAAACCCACCCCAACCCCGACCTTCAACATCAAGGTCGTGTGAAACCCGCGTTTGTCGGGGCCACCCCTCCGGTGGAGGGGATAAAGGCCTCCGTTTCAATTTTGGGGATTTCTCGCTCGAAATGACAAAATGCTAATAACCAGAAATAAAAACTCCCAATCACACCCTTTTGTCATTTCGACCGGAGTGCTGAGGAATGAGGTACGGAGTAGTCAGCCCTGAAGAAGTACGAGACAGAAATCTTATCGCGTGTTCATAGCTTACTTCTTAGAACAAACACCCAATGCACAGAATCATCATTTCCCCCCTAGGCGACTTTGATGAATGGCAAGGGTCACAATCGAGTGACTTCGGTTAACAAAGAGCTCTCACCCCTTCAACTCCTCCAACACCTTAAATGTCACCCACATCGAATGGTAGAGTTCCTCCAGTGAAATGGGGGCAGGTTCTCCTTTTCTGATGGAATCGGCAAAAGCCTGAAGTTCCTCACCGTAGCCCTTTTGCGCCTTTGCCCATGTTTTGAGCGGTTTGCCAAGGCCGTTCTTGCGCAGCTTTTTAAAGTCTTCCACTTGCCAGAACTGACCGTCCTGCTGAACTTCCAGCCTTTCTTTTGGCAGAGAAGGATGTCCGTTTGAGAAATAGTTAATCACAGCCACGCTTCCGTTCACCATCTTCAATACAATGGCCGCGGTATCTTCCACGCCGGGTGAAGTTCCCAAAGACGTGACCTGTATCGACTGAACCTTTGATCCCGAAAGAAAAATGGCCAGGTCAATAAAGTGACACGCCTCGCCCAAAATCCTGCCGCCTCCTGTTTTCGGGTCGTGCACCCAATGGTCGGCTGGCAGGGCACCGGCATTGATTTGATAGTGCATACTCACCGGACGAGAGGGCTTAAGTTCTTTCTTTAACCCATCCGTCACGGGAGAAAAACGCCGGTTAAAGCCTACCATCAGTCGTCCCGCGGATTGAGCCGCCACCCGGGCAATTTCCTCCAGTTCATCCGGATGAAGACAAAGCGGCTTTTCCACAAACACATTCTTACCGGCACGCAAAGCTGCCAACACGTATTGCGCGTGCGTATCGTGTCGTGTAGCCACAAAAACGGTGTTGCAATGCTCGTCGGCAAGAAGCTCCTCTACCGACGAAAGTGCACCTGCAAATCCATACTTATCCGCAACGTTGCGCGCATTGTTGGGACGAGCGGTGACTATATGCCGCAAATGCAGCCCTGCGAGATTGGGCAACAGAAAATTCTGCGCAAACGAACCCGCCCCGATAAACGAAGCCACAACCACTCCGGATTTCATTGGGGTATTTTGCTTCCTCACCACTTTTTGAGCAAGCGTTTTGCCCGTGTCGTATGCCAAGATAACTCCGGCAAATTCTTCCGATTTGGAAACAATCATGTCGTAGGCTTGCCGTGCGTCACGAAAATCAAACCGATGCGAAATCAGCGGCGAAAAATCAACGGCTCCCGACGCAAGCATGGCCAGCACGGCCTGCATGTTTCGGTTTTCGGTCCAACGCACATATCCAATGGGATAATCAAGACCTTCTTCCTCATAGGCGCGATCATAACGGCCCGGACCATAAGAGGCCGACATGCGCAAATCCAGCTCTTTGCGGTAGAAATCCTTTCGGTCGAAACCGGTGGGAACGTTGCCCACAATCACCACTTTCCCTTTGGGCCGCGCAACCCGTCCGGCGAGGTTAACGGGGTCGAGCGATGAAGTTCCGGCGGTGATGAGTACGGCGTCCGTGCCGAAACCCTCGCAGAGGTCAATGATTTCGTTTTCAATGCCGTGTTGCTCCCGTACAAATACGTGATCAAAACCGAGAGCGCGGGTTGACTCCACTTGTCGCGCATCAATATCCACCCCGATGGGCCGTACTCCCGCTGCCCTGAGGAGTATCATCGTCATTTTACCAATCAACCCCAGTCCGATCACCACAGCATTTCCGCCCAGTTGGGTGTCGCTCAAGCGGATTCCCTGCAGGGCAATGGCGGCAATGGTGGTCATGGAAGCCTCATCGAGCGAGACACTTTCGGGCACTTTTGCGCAAAGATTTTCGGGTACGGCCACCACCTCGGCGTGCACAGCGGAGCCACCGGCGCATGCCACGCGGTCGCCCACCCTAAAACCGCGCACATCATCGGCAATCGCAATCACCTCACCGGCGCAGCTATAACCCAAGGCACTGGGGGCTTCAAGTTTGTTCATCACCATTTTGTAGGTGTCGGCCAACCCGTAAGTGCGGGCCGCTTTCACCACTTTTTTCACTTCGTTTTGACGGGCGCGCGCCTTGGCCAGGTATCCCAAACGCGCGTCGTTCACGGTTTTTCCTTCGGTGCCTGCGCTGATGGCCGAGTAGTGATTGCGAACCATCACCATGCCCGGCCCGAGAACCGGAAAAGGCACTTCGAGGAGCTGCATGGTGCCGTCTTTGAGTTGTTGTACGAGTTGTTCCAAGTGGTTAATTTTCAATGTACATTCGATACCAATGCTGAAAAGAAATCAGGGCGTAAAGGATGGAACTGTGGTCGGCGGTTCCGCGCCGGTGGTCTTTCACCACACCTTGAATTCTATCTACCGAGAAGCCCTCAAAATTACCAAAAAAGGCAGGGTCGAGAAGCTTATTGAGGATCTCCTGACTGGAAAGCAAGGTTCGGAGAGGCATTCCGAATCCGGCCTTGCGTCTGCGAACAATATCGCGCGGCAAGTCGCTCTGAAAGGCGTCTTTCAGAATGCGCTTGGTGTTGTCCAGACCAGCAATACGATCGGAAACGGGAAGCGACCACGCAAATTCAGCCAACCGGTGATCGAGAAAAGGGACCCTGCTTTCCATAGCGTGTGCCATGCTCATGCGGTCGAGGTAATGAAGGTTCTTCACCAGGAAGTTTTCACGCTCAAAATGCTGCAGGGCTTCGAAGTCGTCTCCCGCATAGTCACCCAGAAAATCTACCGAAGCAGGTTGGCTGAATGGCTGATACACAGATGAAGACGCATGCCAATCACCCACCACACTGAGCGGCGCAAAACGATGAGGGTGACCATAATAGCGACCGAGTTTGTAGAGGTATCGCTTCACGGCCTTGCCTTTTCCCCTGCCGGGATATAAGCCCGCCATGCGCCTGGCTAACATGCGGGCAATCGGAGCCGGAAGTTTGTCGAGCATACCTGCCATCCGCAAAATGATGTGGCCGCCATAGCCGAAAAACAGTTCATCGGCCCCCATTCCGCTGAGCACCACCGTACTTTTTTGCGATGCTTTTGCGGTAATCAAATAAGCGGGAATCTGCGACCCGTCGGCAATCAGGTCATCGGAAAACCGCAGGGTTTGATGAAGCAAATCCGTCGTAAGTTCATCACTGCCAATTGCTATGGCCTCGAAAGAGAGTTTCCATTCGCGGGCCAGTTCACGGGCGTAATGTGCGTCTGAGGTGGTTCCTTCGGCCTTCACATCACGCTCGTCTTTTACCGCGCAGTAGTGCCGAATTTCCGGGCGATTGCGAAGCAGCGATGCAATGATAGACGAGTCCAGCCCGCCGCTCAGAAAGGTGCTAACCGGCACATCGGAGCCCAGTCGAAGTTCAACGGCGTCCGTCAAAAGTGAGCGCACATGGTCGCGCCGTTCGGCGTAGGTTTTCGGAACATCCAAGGTTTGAGGCTTCCAGTAGCGATGGGTTTCCAACGTACCGCGCTCCAAATCAAAACGGAGGTAGCAGCCGGGTTCTAAGCGCTTCACTCCTTTGAAAAGGGTTTCCTGCCTCGGAACATATTTGAATATGAAGTAGTTTCCGAGCTCGTCTTTGTTCAAGGCAGCCCGCACTTCACCTGCCAGAATAGCCTTGATTTCGCTTCCAAATCGCAGCACATTATCCTGAAAATGATAGTAAAGGGGTTTTACGCCCAACCTGTCGCGCACGAGGTACAGGGCATTTTCTTCTCGGTTGAAAAAGGCAAAAGCAAAATCGCCGTTGAGATGCTCCAGGGCCCTGATGCCGTGCGTATTGAGCAACTCAAGCAGCACTTCGGTATCGGTTGAGGAGCGGGGCTGCCATCCTGAGGCTAATTTCGACTTCAACAGGTGATGGTTGTAAATCTCTCCGTTGAAACAGATTACCGCATTTCCATCGGCCGAAGTCATGGGCTGTTTTCCGCGCTCGCTCAAATCGAGAATGGCCAGTCGACGGTGACCCAAAAACAGATGAAAGTCCTTGCACTGCTCTTCAAAAAAGCCCTCGCCATCGGGTCCGCGATGGGCCATTGCGGCAACCATGGCCGGTCCGTTCAGCTTTTCGCGCGACACATAACCAGCTATTCCGCACATGCTTGCAAGGTTTGGTTAAAAATGTTTCGGTAGCGCTGTACAAGGTGCTCTTCGGTAAATCCCGACTCATACCGTGCGCGACTTTTTCTACCCATCTCCATTACCAGATCCGGGTTTCGGATAAGCAAGGTAATGCGTTCAGCCAGTTCGGTTTCGTCGGTGGTATTCACCACAAATCCGTTTTGGTCGTGGAGCACCGATTCAACAATGGCACCCTGGTCGGAAGTGAGAACGGGCAATCCGGCAGCCATGGCTTCTACAATCGCCCAGGGATGTCCTTCGGGATGGGTGGGGATAAAAGCAAAAACGTCGGCGTTGTTGAGGGCTGCCCATTTATCGGCGCCGCTCACGGGTGAATGAAGATGCACTTGATGGAGGCTGTGTTTTTGAATCAATGACAGGCATCGCTCCTGGTAATCTGGATTGTCCCAGGCACCGTAGGCATTTAGGACGCATTCGCATTGAACTTCTTGCGGAAGGGCCGCCAGCGCACGCAACAGCAAATCAAAACCCTTTCCGGGGAGAAAATTGGACAAGTACAAAAGACGCAAGGGCTTAGCCGCCGAGACACGCTTAGCACCAAGCTCCGGAAAATCGCCACCATTGGGAGCTACAAAAATCTTTTCAGGTGGAAAAAGACCTTCAAAGAGGTAGCGAAGATTGTTTCCCAGCACGAGCACGCCTTCGGTTTTCTTCAGTGAATTTCTCACCCACCAGCGGGTCAAGGGCGAGGCGCTGTGGTACCAATTTCTGAACTGGCTTCCTCGAAGTTGCACCAAGACCTTTACCCCGGCACCCGATAGAATCCTTACGTACAAACTGTCTTTTAAAAAACCCATGGTGGTTTGGCTGATGGGCACAAGGGCGAGGTCGGGTTTCAGGCTGCGGGCGAGCTGATGAAGTTGCCGGTAACCACCTATGCTTCGCCAGAGTTTTCGCCAGCCAAAGCGCCCCAGGCTTTTAACCGAGGTGTTGAGTCGGGTGTCAAAATGATGCAAATCAAACCATTCATTGAGGCGCGAACGAAGCAACAATTGCGTTGCAACGGCGGGCCCCATGAAGGGAGGAGGCAATTTACCCAACAAGAGTACCCGGGGTTTTGGCATAGGTCATTTTTCGGTGAAGCGGCAAAGCCACGTAGGCAAACACGGCCATGAGGATGTACACAAAAGGCGCGTACATGGTTGGTGTAGTGCTAATTGCATAAAGCACTGTAGCCATCATGATTCCGGTAACAAGAAAACGGTGATGCTCCGGGAGGTACCGAGCCCTGCGCCACACGTTGAAGAGCAGCAGCACGTACACCAACAACCCCAGGTAGCCCGTGAAGAACAACAGGCGAATGAAGTCATTGTGGGCACCAATTCCTACAAGGTGAAAGGCGTAGTCGAATGTAAGCGGGTACCCCAACATTTGAACAAGCACATTTTGCTGGCTCAGCAGGTCGAACATAAACATCCATCTCCCCACCCGACCGTGCATCAATTTGGAAGTATCCTGCTCACCGGCATACACTTTCATGTCGGTTTCGAGCAGTGGTGTGATGCTGCTTTCCAGTACCTGCTGGCCGAAGTAGATGACAAACAGCCCCACCACCACCATTGCTCCCACGCCTACCGCCTTGTTTACCTTCATGTTGTAGAGTACAAAGAGCCCTACCGTCATGGCAAAAACGGTGTAGCTCGCCACGTGGTGCATGTTTACCAAAGCCACCACCGATACCACCGCAACCACCGCGCAGATACTGATAGAGCGGCGAATGGGTCTGCCTGCCAGTTTATCGCGGAAGTAGAAATAACCCGCAGCGAGGGATGCAAGTGAAATGTAAATGCCGTAGCTCACCACATCGCCAAAATTGCCCTGAATTCTGGCCAGTCCCCGACTTTCCTCGGTTCGGATGGGGCCGGAAGTGAGCTCATATACCAGCACTCCCCCAACAATAATCCCTGCGTAGAGTACCGTTTGCAGAATGCCATCCAAATCTCCCTGGTTGCGCACAAATCGCCGGAGGAAGTAGAAAAGATAGGCCGGCAAGCTGAGTTTCAGCACCGATTCCATGGCCTGCATGGAGAAAGGGTCGAACATAAAAAGGAGAAAACAACCGAGCAGCAATGCCGCAGACCAATACCCAAAAAGCTTGTCAACAATGGAGCGCTGCCGCACTTTGTAGCGAAAAATAGTGAGCAAACACAAAACCGGCGTAAGTACACCCACGATGTACAGGGGCGAAAGCAGCGGCGAGATCTCTTTGAGGTAGTAGAAGTTGTCAATGATGGGACGCAGTAGCACCAGCAACACAAACCACTTGAGCAACCAAGGTTTATCCCTGAACCATTTCTTCCAGTACTTCCAGCGCATTGGCGCTAAAATTACGGGCTTTGCATGGATTGAACCACCCGCGCGGCGATGCTTTGGTAGCTAAAGTTTTCAACCGCTTGTTGGGTGCGTCGGCTCCTTTTGTCAGCATCCATTTCTTTGCCGGCAGCACGAAGCATATCAAGGTGATTTTCGGACACAAAGCTGCACAATGCTCCTGCCTGTCCGATATGTTTGAGGCTCTTATCTTCCGGCAGAACGAGAAAAAGCCCCGTTCCCATTCCTTCGAACACAGAGATGGCCGTGATGGGCCAAAATCCCACATCGGCAGCGTTGTAGCAGGCAAGTAGTTCAGAGTGCGAAGTGAAAGGAAGCAGAAAACAGCGCGAGGTAAATTTTCCGGATTCTACGCGTTGGCGAACAGCCTGCGAATGGATATCCTCACCCACGCCTACCAGCATCAAGTGAACACGGGGATTCTCATCCATCAGGTTTTCCATGGCTCCGATCCACGCATCGTATGACTTGTTTTCGGCCATGCGCCCCACAGAGATATAGAGCACGTCTTCCCCTTTGAGGCCCAACTCTGCACGTTTATGTTCTCGCAAGGAAGGCTGAAAGGAAAAAACACGGTGGTTAAACCCAAGACTGATTTCCACAGATTTGTTTTCCAGGTGCTGATGCGAAGAGGCGCCCAGCCAATCCTTCAGCAGTTGTTTCGTTTCGGGCGTGTAGTGCAGCAATCGATGGGCGTTCTGGAGGGCCCTGAGGTAAATGGGTTTTTTCACGATATCCCTCCACCGCTTTCGCCAGCCCGAGAGATGAATGTAGGAATGACTGTTGTCGCCCAGAAGCACAGCCGTTTTCCAGGGGGTATTGCCCAGCACCGGATAAGGAAAGACCTTTCCGAGGCCCATAACCAGAACAAACTGCGGAGAGGTTTCTTTTACGGCGTGCAATAAACCACGGCCTATCACGAACTGGCCACGCGCAAAAAGGGGCTTAAGGCGGCGCACTTCCACCCCTTCGTCAATGCAGATCTCAGGAAAGGGATAGTCGTTCACCTTGTTCTTTACGTATGCCGGCACCGCGTGCGAAGTCACCACCACCACCTCATGACCGGCAGCAGCCAAGGCCCTTGCGAGATGCACCTCGAGGTATCCGAGATTGGGAAGGTAGTGTCCGCAAACAAATGTAATGCGCAAAGTTCGGGCTGGTTTTGGGCAACAAAAAAGGGCCGCGTTTGCGACCCTGTAAATATGCAGAAAGCGAAAATATTATCGCTTGTGACGACGCTCAGAAGAAACGCTCACCTTCTTGCGGCCTTTGCGGCGACGAGCATTGAGTACGCGACGACCGTCGGCGCTGGCCATTCGCTCTCTGAATCCGTGTTTGTTACGTCGCTTGCGCTGTGAAGGTTGAAATGTGCGTTTCATGACTTTGGTGTTTCTTTTTCGTGGGTTTCTTCAAAAAGGACTGCAAAAATAGATGTTTTTTGCATTACAACAAGCATCTGCAACAAATCTTGCGAAATCTTTGTTGGTGCCTGCGTTGCGAGCAACCAGAGACCGGATTTGCAAACTGACCTCGGTTGATATGGTGCAGAAATCCGTCAGAAAGTGACTATTTCGAGCTCTTTTTGCGCAACAAATTGACTTAACTTTGCGCACCATTATGGCAAGGAGCAGAAACAAGGAAAAGATAAAGGTTTCGCGTGAGGCATGGAAAAAATCCATCCGCATATTCAGCTACCTCAGGCCCTACCGCTTAACGTTTGGAATCGGATTGTTCTTTTTGTTGCTCACCGGAGCTACAGCGCTGATTTTTCCTGAGCTGATGGGGCGGTTGGTGGACAGTGCGAAAGACAGTGACTATTCTACAGCCAACCAGATTGCGCTGGTGTTGTGTGTGATCCTTGTAGCACAGAGTATTTTTTCGTTTTTCAGGGTGTACCTGTTTGTGTCGGTTACGGAGAAATCGCTGGCCAACCTGCGCAACGACATTTATCAGCACCTGATTCGCCTGCCGATGACCTATTTCAATCAAAAGCGGGTGGGTGAACTCAACAGCCGGATGACGGCTGATCTCACCCAGATTCAGAGCACGCTTACCACCACCATTGCCGAGTTTTTGAGGCAGCTTATTCTCATCATTGGTGGACTCACCCTGCTCACCTTTATTTCGCCGAAGCTCACGTTGATGATGCTGGCCATCGTTCCGGTACTGGCCATTTTTGCGGTGATTTTTGGTCGCTTTATCCGAAGTCTGTCGCGAGAGGCGCAGGACAAGGTAGCGGAATCTACCACCATCATTGAGGAAACATTGCAAGGCATTGCCATCGTGAAATCTTTCACCAACGAGCTTTTTGAATCTGTGCGCTTCCGCAAAAGTGTGGATGAAATTGTGCGGGTTTCTATCAAGGGAGGGATTTACCGCGGGATCTTCGCGGCCTTTATCATTTTCTGCATTTTCGGTGCGATTGTAGCCGTGGTGTGGATGGGTGTGCGGATGTCCATTGAGGGCTCAATTACCATTGGAGAGCTGATTTCGTTTGTGCTTTACTCTGTGTTTGTGGGGGCATCCATTGGCGGAATTGCAGAGCTGTACGCGCAGATTCAACGGGCTGTTGGTGGCGTGGAGCGCTTGATGGATATACTGGAGGAAAATCCGGAGAACATCCCAATGACCCAAATTTCCAAAGAAGGCAAGAACCGAATTCGCGGAAAGGTCGCCTTCGAAAATGTGCACTTCAGCTACCCTACCCGACAGGATATGCCCGTACTGAACGGTGTTACTTTTGACGCCGACACGGGTGAAACCATTGCGATTGTTGGGCCCAGTGGCGCGGGCAAAACCACTATCACCGCGCTCATTCTGCGGTTTTACGATATCTCTTCGGGAAGTATTCGCGTTGACGACCGCGAAATTTCAGACTATCCGCTTTCTGAGCTTCGCGCCCAAATGGCCATTGTGCCGCAGGATGTGATTCTCTTTGGAGGCACCATCCGCGAAAACATCGCCTACGGAAAACCCGATGCCAGTCAGCAGGAAATTGAAGAAGCTGCACGCAAAGCCAACGCCGAGGAGTTTATCCGCACTTTTCCCGAAGGTTACGACACCATGGTAGGTGAGCGCGGCATCCAATTATCTGGAGGTCAACGGCAGCGTATTGCCATTGCGCGGGCTGTATTGAAAGACCCTGCCATTCTAATTCTTGATGAAGCAACCAGCTCACTCGATTCAGAGTCGGAGCGGTTGGTGCAGGAGGCTTTGGATGAACTGATGAAAGGCAGAACCTCTTTTGTGGTGGCGCACAGGCTGGCCACGGTTCGCAACGCCGACCGCATTTTGGTGGTTCAGGACGGCAAAGTGGTTGAATCTGGCACCCACCACGAGCTGATTGCGCATGAAGAGGGACTCTACCGCCACCTGAGCAACATGCAGTTCGAAATCGGGTAAGCGCCTCACCTACTCTTAATCCCTGGTTGAGATAAGCAAGCGAGCGCGGCCGTTGTTGGATGCGACCAAAATTCCCCGTATTTCATCGGTCGATACTTTGATGGGGAGTACACGCCGGACATCGTCGGGCAGGAAAATGCCACTTTGCGGCTCGTACACCACCTCAAAATCGCCCTGGCCATTGCCTTTCAGGAAGAGTCCTTTGCCGCTGTCGTAGGGTGTGGTTTCTACTTCGGTCACGAAATTGTTTCCGGCCAGAACTACGTCGAGGTTTCCGTCGCCGTCGAAATCGTCGATCACCATCCCCATGATGGGAGCGATTTGCGCTGCGATCGGCAGAGGTCTGGCCTCCCAACCGTTATCGGTTTGCCGAACCAACACACTGGTGAAATCATCGGCCTGGAGCGCAACTGCCTCCTGAAGCTTTTCATCACCCAGGATGTCCGTCAAACTTGCTGTGGCAAAGTCGTGATAGGTTTCAAACGCCTCCAAAATGAATGGCATCTGGGCGCTGCTGCACTCCCGTCCGCGCACCGGCACGAGTCTGTCCTGATAGGTCTTGCTCAGCACAATGTCCAGTGTTCCGTTTCCGTCGAAATCACCCGCAAAACAGTAGAGCGGTGATTCAGGCGAGGGTTGAAATTTATTGTTCCGCCCCAGGTTACCCAGTATGTATTCCTGTTTGCCATCTCCGGTGAAATCACCTGAGGCAATGCTGCTCCACCAGCCTCCTCCTGCCCCTTCAGGCGGAAAGGAACTGTTGGCAACAAGTCGTCCGTTGTGCCAGTCAAAAAGTTTGGGTTGCATCCACTCCCCCACCACCATGAGTTGAAGATGGTCGATGTCATCGCTTTGAATCCACATGGCATCGCTCACCATACCGGCATACATCAAATCGGGAGCGCGCTTGTCTGTGACATCCACATAGCGTCCGTTCTGATTTTCGAGGAGATAGCTGCGAGGCGCGAGCGGATATTGTCCGGGAACATTTCTTCCGCCCACAAACAAATCGAGGTCGCCGTCGTTGTCCCAATCCACAGCCCTCACCACGAGAGTGCTGGTGTGCATTTTGGGTAGAATTTTGGCAGATTCAAAACCTCCGCGACCGTTGTTGCGAAACATCAAATCCTGCAGTAATTCCGGTGAGTCGGCCACATCACCTCCGCCTCCGCGCGCTACGTAGAGATCTAGAAATCCGTCGCCATCTACATCCAGAAACAATGCACCCAAATCTTCACCTCCGGCGGCAACTTCAAACGCGGGTACATTTGCCTGCTCAAAAAAACCGCCGGCCGATTGCAGGTAGAGCATACCCGGCTCGTCTTTGGCCCCTCCGAGGTAAAAATCATCCAGCCCATTTCCGCTCACGTCGCCTACGGCCAATGCGGGCCCAAGTTGACTCATTCGGTGGGGCAGTAAAATTTCCTCTTTAAAATCGTCAAATTCGTTTTCCTTGTGAACAGCGGGCGGCTTTACAGCGGCCTGGGTAGCATCCCAAAACCATTTTTCCTTCATTTCCGGTTGGCGCTTGCGCGCATCTTCAGCGTCATAAGTCAGGGTCTGGCGCTGATTACTTTCAGGGCTTTTCACCACCTGCCACTTTTGGTTGGGCCACTGAATGACTACACTGTCAATACCGGCCGTTTGCCCCAATCCGAAATGAAGCACAGGCTCCATGAAACTCTGAAAGCCGCGCGTAAAACGATATTCTGCGTATTGCATTTCACCGCTGCTATAGAGCCAAACCCGGGAGCCATCTACGTGGAAAGTTTCTTCCGGAGCCTCCAATTCAATTTGCAGAAAGTAGCTGTTTTCATGCTCACGCGAGTTGTTGCGGCAGATGAAGGCGGGCTGACCGAGGTTGTTCACCACCATATCCAAATCGCCGTCACCGTCCAAATCGGCATAGGCCACACCATTGGAGAACGAGTTCTTTGCGAGGCCCCAATCCGATTTTACCCCTTGGAACTCGTAGCCGTTGATGTTCCGGAAAATCTCGTTGGGCACAGGGGTGGAATCGGCTTTTTGCAGCATTTCGAAGTACACCTCATCCGAGTATTGGTCCAGCGCCAACAAGGTTTGCACGAGATCCTGACGCCAGTCGTTGTTTAGGATATCGCGGTAAATTCCGTTGGAAATGTAGAGGTCTCGTTTGCCGTCATTGTCCAAATCAACCAGCAGCGGCGACCAGCTCCAGTCGGTTTTGGCCACTCCGGCCAGATGGGCAATATCGCTCATCACACCCGAGCCGTCATTGCGGTAGAGACTGTTGAACATGTATTGCGGCCTGAAGCCTTGCACTTCAGTGAGGAACCTGAACTCGTCCACGTCCATAGAAGCCATGTTGAGCTTGTTGCGATAATGATCTGCCGGAGTCATATCAACCACCACCAAATCGGGGCGGCCGTCGTTATTGAAGTCGGCCATGTCGCAGCCCATAGAAAATAGTGGCGAGTGCGTAAAGCGGCTCGAAAGCCGTTCGGCAAATTTTCCGTTTCCGAGATTGAGGTGCAATCTGTCCGGAATAAAGTAATCGTTGGTAATGAGGACGTCGGGCTTGCCGTCTCCGTCAAAGTCAGATACCGCGATACCCAGTCCAAAGCTCACAAAGTCAATTCCGGCCTCTTTACTGATGTCGGTAAACCTGCCATCGCCTTCGTTGCGGTAAAGACTGCATTGGTAGCGTTTCTTTTCGGCTGCAGGGAGTGAATCTACGTGTGCAAGCCAATCGGGTGTCATGTTCTCCCAGTTGCGAACGGCGTGGTTCACCACCCACAGGTCGAGGTCACCGTCTCCGTCCATATCAAAAAAGACCGCTTGTGTGCTCAAGCCGTTATCGGCAATACCATAGGCTGCGGCCTCCTCCTTAAACGTGTTGTTTTTCTGATTGACATACAACTCGTTTCGGGTTGATTTTCGTTGGTATTCCGGGCCGCTGTAAGACACGTAGATATCCATCCAACCATCGTTGTTGATATCAACCAGGGTTACTCCGGTAGCCCATTTGCCCTCGCCTTTGATGCCTGCTTTGTCTGATATATCGTCAAACACAAAATTTCCTCGATTCAGGTACAGGGCATTGGACGCATCGCTTCCGCAGAAAAACAAGTCGGGTAAACCGTCATTGTTGAAATCCCCAATGGCCACTCCGCCGCCGTTGTACATATAGTCGTACTGTCCCACGTTACGGCCCGATTTTTCGAGCACCTGATTGGTAAAATGTACGCCGGTATGCGAGGCGGGCAGGTATTCAAAACGGGTATTTGCCGTTGGGGGCTGGTCGGGAATGGTTTCTGAGCAACTCGTTGCCAGCAGGATTGCAGTCAGAAAAAGGCCATAACGCGACCTGTTAGATGGAGTATTCATTGCGAAGGCGGTTTCGTTTGCAGGAACGATGAAAGCCTAAAGGTACCGAAAATGCAGAAAAAGCCCTTTAATCGCCAAACTGCCGCGCGAGTACCTCAAGCACACGATACGATGCCTCGCCATCCCAAAGTGCGGGGACAGATCCTTGCTTGAAGGCACCCCGCATGATGGATTCAACGGCTTCGGGAACACGCGACCAGTCGTTGCCAATCAGCACGTTGGTGCCCTCGGTAATGGTAACGGGGCGCTCCGTATTGGGCCGAAGTGTGAGGCAAGGTTTGCGCAGGAAGGTGGTTTCCTCCTGAATTCCACCGCTGTCGGTGAGCACAAAACGACAATCTGCAACCAGTTTCTGAAAATCGAAATAACCCATGGGCTCAGAGAGCGTAAGGTTTGGAATGGAGGTGAATTCCTCCTGCAAGCCAAATTTTGCCAGGTTGGATGTGGTGCGCGGATGAATGGGAAAAACAACCGGAATTCTGTCGCAAACCCATCGCACCAGGGCAACCAGCTCTTTGAGTCGAACGGCATTATCAACGGTGGCAGGCCGATGGATGGTCATCAGTGCGTACTCTTCCGGATGAACAGAAAGTTTTTGTAGAATATTTGAGGCATGGATATCCTTTTGAAAAGCGACCAGGGTATCAATCATGGTGTTGCCAACCATGTGCAGGGCATCGGCGGGTTTACCCTCTTTGCGCAGGTGTTCTTTTCCGCTGCTTTCGGTGATGAAAAAAAAGTCGGTAATCTGGTCGGTGAGGATTCGGTTGATTTCCTCTGGCATACCGCGGTCGTTGCTGCGCAATCCGCTTTCGAGATGTGCCAACGGAATGCCCATTTTATTAGCAACCAAAGCACCGGCAAGGGTTGAGTTCACATCACCCACCACCATCATCACTATGGGCTTGCGCTCAACAACCACTTCTTCCAGTCGTTGCATGATGGCGGCCATTTGACTGACGGGGCTACCTGGTTCGATGTTCAGAAAATGGTCGGGAACCAGTTTGAATTGATCAAAAAACACCTGCGACATGTTCTGGTCAAAGTGTTGACCGGTGTGTACAATCTCCACCTGCCAACCGGGGAACTTCGCCACCTGCTTTTTGAACTGCGTAACTTTCACAAAATTGGGACGTGTACCCGTTATGGTGAGGATGGTTTTCATGAAGACTTGTATTAAGAAACGCTTTGCAGTTCGACCATGCGGGCAAAGTAGGGAGATGTTTCAATCAGTTCATCAAAGGTTCCGGTTTGCTCAATCTGGCCGTTTTTCATCAGAACAACAAAGTCGGCATTGCGAATGGTGGAGAGCCGATGAGCCACAATCAAAATCGTGAATTTACCTTTGAGTTGATCAATGCTCTCCTGGATAGAGCGTTCTGTTTCTGTGTCGAGTGCAGATGTGGCTTCGTCCAGAATAAGTACGTCGACTTCTTTGTACAGTTCGCGGGCAATGGAGAAGCGCTGCTTTTGTCCCCCGCTCATTTGCAGTCCTGAGTTTCGCATTTCGGTTTCTTCCACTTCGGGGAGGTTTCGCACAAAATCGTCGATGGAAGCTTTTCGCAGGGCTTGCCAGAATCGGTCAAGGTTTTCGGGTGTTTTACTATCCCAAAAGGTGATATTGTTGAACACATTATCGCTGAAAACGACTGGTTCCTGGGTAATGTAACCGATGTTTTTCTGGTAGCTGCGGATGTCAAAATTGGTGATGGAATTTCCGTTGATGAGCAACTGGCCTGAATCGGGTTGAACCAAACCTGCGATAAGATTAACAAGAGTGGTTTTTCCGCTTCCGCTTTCGCCAACAAAGGCAATGGTTTGGTTTTTTTGAATGTTGAGGCAAATGGATCTGAGGATCTGACTATCATCGTAGGCGAACCCAACATCTTTCAAAGAGATTTGCTCAATCGCATCGCCAAACAATTCCGGAGAATAACATTCCTGATTGGTTTTTGCCTCTTGCATGAATTCAATTATGTTGTCTATTGATCCGCAGTTTGAAAGAAATCCATTCCAATTACTTTGCACTTGCATGAGGCTGGTAAGAGCTCGATACAAAAACAGTAAGCCTAGTATTACAGTGGTTATTGACTGACTGAAAACCGCGTACTGAATAAAGATTACGGTCATGACCACCAAGATGATAATAGGCTCTCTCGTGCTCTGCATAACTGCGCCCAACATTCCTATTTTCTTGCCAGCAACCTCAACTTCATCGGCTTTTTCTTTCAACCGCGTGGCATAACGATCTAATCCTCCCACAGCCTTGAGGTACTTAAAAGCGTAGACTTTTTCAATCAGATAACGCTGAAAACCATGCCCTGAAGTTGATATCTCTTTAGACAAACCTTTGGATTTCGTGTATATGCCGCGATAAATGAAGTTTGTAAGCACACTACCGGCAATGACAAAAAGGCCTAACATCGCGTTGGTGGTGAGCGTGAGAAGGAGGTACACAGAAACCAACACCATGTGCTGCATCGTCGCATAATAGCGATTGAAGGAGTTGATAACACGCGAAACCTCACTCCCCATGGTATTTTGAATTCGACCTGCGTCGGAAAGCACAAAGTATTTATAGCTCAAAGAGCTTAGCGCCTCTATGGTTTCGTGTCGTATTTTCCGAACAAAAAACCTTCTGGTATTCACCATATAGGTGAGGTAGAAATACTTTGCCACTCCTTTGAAGATGAAGATAGCAAGCATGAATATGAGCACTGTTTCGAGTACTAATTCGAGCCCAATACTGTTTAAGAAGTCGAGAAGGAAGCGCAAATTCCCAAGGTCATCCGGGTTGGGTTGGCTTGCTCCGTCAATGGTTTGCAGAAGGGAAAGAAGCATCGCTAAACCAAAGCCGTCAAGCAACCCCACCGCGACGCTAGCCACCAGAGCTATGAATATCCTATACCTCAGGTGAGTGAAGAAGAAGTAGAAATACCGAAGCTTAGTATGCAGTATATTCTTCAGCAATGTGGGCATCATTGGGGTTACAAAGGAAACACTTTTCGCAAGTCTGTCTGAAAGAGAAATGAGTCAACGGTCAAACATCGATTAATCGCGTTTTTGCTCGGAGTCACTCCCGTAGCCATAGCCGTAGCCGTAGCCGTAGCCGTAGCCGTAGCCATAACCGTAGCCGTATTTACTGTAGTAATATTTCCAGCGTTTTTGTTTGATTCCATTGAGCAGCAATGCCACATGGCTCAGTTTATTGGCCTCAACAATTTCTTCCAGGTAGCGAACACCTTGCTTGGTGGCTCTTGCTGTATTCATTACGAACAAAGCATTATTGGTATGCTTCATCAGGACCAGTGCATCACTGATAAGCATCAATGGCGGAGTATCGAAAATGATGTAATGATACCTTTCTTTGAGTTTTTCAACCAATTCGGTTACCCGATCATGCAACACCAATTCGGATGCATTTGGTGGGATAGGGCCTGCAGTCATGATATGAAGATTCTCCACAGAGCTGTTTTGTATTGACTCTTCAAGGCTGGTTTTACCAACGATATAGGTTGACAGTCCAATTTGATTCGGCAGTCCTATGGAGGAATGCACCTTGGGCTTGTGAAGGTCAAAATCAAGCAAAATGGTTTTTTTGCCTGCTTTGGCAATCATCGCCGCCAAATTGATATTTACAAAGGTCTTTCCCTCACCCGGGTGCAAAGAAGTGCTGAGCATAACATGTGAACCTCCGGATCCGCTCAGAAACTGCAGGTTGGTTCTGATTGCACGAAAAGATTCAGCAATGTTAGACTTGGGGTTATCAACAACCACCAATCTCGACTCGCCTGTGTCCCGGTAAAGGGGCAGTCCACCGAGTACTGGTAAATTCGAAATATGCTTTAATTCCCTTGTGTTCTCAATTCGTTCAAAAAGCATCAATCTGACGAACCCAATTAACACAGCAAGAGCAAAGCCCGCACCTACAAAAATATACCAGATTCGCTGCTTATTCGGCCCTACTACGCCCAATGATCTGGAACGCTCAATGATACTGGTTTGAGGAATAATACCTGCCCTAGCGATTACGGTATTGGCCCGTTTCTCAAGCAAGAATATGTACATGTCCTCGTTCACCTTTCTCTTGCGTTCGATGTTGAGTATTTCTCTCTGAGACCTGGGTATTTCCCGGATTAAACGTTCAATTTGTGCTATTTGAGAGATTAACCCAGCTTTCTTCTGCATCATGGCTTCGCGGGTATTACCAAGATAAATCAGGATATCCTTTCGCAAAGCTTGCATGGCCTCATCCGACTCGCGGATACGTGGATTTTCGCCGGTAACATTAAACAGACTGAGATTTCTTTGAATTTGACGCTCATACAGCTCGTTCAAAGACCGTCTTAAAAACGCGTCATCGTCAAGTACATAAAATGAGGGTGGCAGGATCCGCTCTTCATCGCTTTTAAAAACATACTCTTCCAGAGCATCAATCGATTGCAGCCCTAACTCCAACCTCCTCACGTCCGAGTCAAAACTGCTAATGGTTTCAAAGTGCTTGCGCTCTTCTCGCGATAAATCGAGGATGGCTTGCCCTTCTTTGTATTGCTCCAAATCTGATTCGAGGCTATCGAGAATAGAAGCAACCCGACCTAACTGACGATCGATATAATCAAGCGTATTATCATTCAATTCCTTCTGATTATCCAGCGTACTCTGAATGTACGTAACAGAGAGACTGTCCAGAAAAAGCCTGGCCCGCTGCTCAACCGCATCCTCAATCGAAAGCTCGAGTATGCTCGTAAAGTCAACATTCTGAATATTCAACCCCCTTTTGTAACGATTTACGAGGTATGTTAAACTGTTCACCTGAAACTGATAGTTGTTCACAGCCAATCGCATGAAAACCTGGTCACTTAGATGTGGTGTTTTGCTCACTTTGATCACAAAATCGTCGGAAATCACCTGCTCATTGAATGGGAAAAGCTTTTCTGTATCAACGCCATCTTTCTGGTACCTGAGCATGTACTCAGAAGGTGAAACAACAAGCAAATCGATTTTTTGCTGATAAAGCTTGGCATTCAATAATTTTACCTCAATGTCAAGACCGTCAAAATGTGTTACCTCTGTGGTTTTAACCTTACCTTTGATGAAGTAGGATAATTCAAAGTTGAGCTTTTTAATGGTCTTTTCAATCAAATCATGCGATTTCAGCACGCGTTTTTGATTGGTGATGTCCGCATAGTTTTGATAAAAGCCGGACAGCCCCCTGTAAACCTGAGATTGCAATTCATACCCAGATTCAGGCTTTAACAGGATTTCCACCTTTGCGGCGTAGATATCTGCCATCCTGTGCGTGTACAAGTATGCAGCAACGCCGAATATGGCGGTAAATAATACCACCAGGTACCAGTTCTTGCCGACAAATTTACCGACTACCCTGAGGTCGTCAGCTTCAATCACTCCCCCCTTTTTTTCGGCCATGGAATTTGGTTGGTTTTAGCCTGCAAATATAGTAATCATAGCCTATACCGCACTGTGCTTGATGGTCGGCGTTACAGATATCGCCAACCAACCAATCGAGAGAAATAACGGAGTGTATACCCTGACTTACTTTCGAAAAAAACTTGGACAACTCATTTTTTGAAGTGAGTTGTGTAACTTCAAAGATTAACTATCTTTGCTACCAGAAAGTACGGACTCAAGATGAAAACTTTTCTCCAGCTAGGGTTGATCACCTTCCTGATTATTTTCCCGCTATTGCTTGCGGCTCAACCTTCAAGCGGAGGGGCTGGGCCTCCTTGTTTCCCACCACCTTGCATACCTATTGACGGCGGCACCACACTCCTCATTGCTGCGGGGCTGGCTATCGGTGGTAAGAAGGCCTACGACCTTCGCAAAAACCGGTAGAGGTTCCATTTTTCCATGTTGCGTACCATCTGGTCTAACACATTTTATCGCTTTCTCATTACTGCGGGATTGATTCTCCTCGCCTGGAATTTGCTTTACGACAATTGGCTTCAGCCTCACACGCTGATTGACCGCCTGGTGATTGACAACCTTATCTTTTTCAGCTCTATTATTCTGGAAGCCATGGGTTACGACCTGATGCCTGCTCCTCCAGCTGCACAACAAATACGCACCATCGGGATAGATGGTAGCACGGGCGTTTGGATAGGCGACCCCTGCAACGGAATCAGTTTGTTTGCGCTGTTTATCGCCTTTATGTTGGCTTACCCCGGCCCGGTATTAAAGAAGATTTGGTACATACCTTTGGGTCTCGTTATCATCCATCTGGTAAACATCGTTCGCATTGTTGCGCTCACCATCATCGTTGCTGTGCGCCCGGAATGGCTTGAATTCAACCACAATTACACATTTTATGTGCTGGTTTACACGGCGGTTTTTGCACTCTGGTATTTCTGGGCTTTCAGACTGAGCAAAGATCAGCGCCCGGCCATCCCGTCGTCTTGAGTAATACCGGCAAATACTCAATCATTGCAGCGCTAACACTGTTGTTCATTACCGCAGGTTACACTCGCGATTTCTGGGCACTTAATGTGAACTACATTCTTTACTTTCAGCAAAGTGGTCAGGAGACCTGGGAAGGCCACTCCTTTTTCGACTTTATGCTGCAATGGCCTGTGCAGCATGTTTATTACACCAAATACATCATCACCCTGGTATTCACCCTGGTGAATTTTGTTTTGAGCGCTGCATTTGTATGGGTGCTCTTTCAAAATAAGTTACTACTGAAATTGATGGTTGCCATGTATGCGCTGATTAGCCTCGTGGCCTTGGTGTTTTTTGCAGGTGGTTGGATGCTTGATTCGGCTGAGACAGGGTACTCCTACGCGCGACTTTTAATGGGATTTTTACAGTCTCCTGTTCCTGCTGCCGTTCTTAGCTTGAGCTACCCCCTTTACCGCAAGTCACAAGAATCCGTGATCCGCTAATTACTACCTTTGAAGGCAAATCACCATTATGAAAGACACAGCCATTTTCAACCTGATAGAGCAGGAAAAACAACGTCAGGTCAACGGATTAGAACTTATCGCTTCTGAGAATTTTGTGAGCCCGGATGTACTTGAAGCCATGGGCTCAGTGCTCACCAACAAATACGCTGAAGGCTTGCCTGGGAAGCGATATTACGGTGGTTGTGAGATTGTTGATCAGGTGGAGCAATTGGCTATTGATCGTGTGTGTGAACTTTTTGGCGCAATCTGGGCAAACGTTCAGCCGCATTCCGGTGCACAGGCAAACGCGGCTGTAATGCTGGCAGTACTCCAGCCCGGAGATGCCATTCTGGGTTTTGACCTGAGCCACGGTGGTCACCTCACACATGGCTCACCGGTGAACTTCTCAGGAAAACTATACAAACCCCATTTCTACGGCGTAAAGCGCGACACAGGATTGATTGACTACGATTCGCTAGAAAGTACAGCTCGCAACGTCAGGCCAAAGCTCATTATATGTGGTGCTTCGGCTTACTCTCGTGATTGGGATTATGAACGAATTCGGGCGGTGGCAGACGAAGTAGGTGCGCTGGTACTGGCCGATATCTCCCACCCGTCGGGACTCATTGCAAGCGGTTGGCTCAATGACCCATTGAAGCATTGCCATATTGTAACCACCACTACGCATAAGACGCTCCGTGGACCCAGAGGCGGTCTGATTATGATGGGGGTTGATTTTGATAACCCCTTCGGTATTAAAACGCCCAAAGGAGTGGTACGCAGAATGTCGTCACTTCTGGATAGCGGAGTATTTCCCGGCACACAAGGTGGTCCCCTGGAGCATGTCATTGCAGCCAAGGCTGTGGCCTTCGGAGAGGCGCTTCAGCCGTCCTTCAAAGACTATACAAAGCAGGTGATTGCCAATGCGAAAAAACTTGCAGACGAACTGGTAAAGATGGATTATAGCATCATCTCGGGCGGAACCGACAACCACAGTATGCTGATTGACCTTCGATCCAAAAATATTACAGGGCGCGACGCTGAGAATGCATTGGTCGCAGCAGAGATTACAGTGAACAAAAACATGGTACCGTTCGACGACAAGTCACCATTCGTTACTTCGGGTATTCGGATTGGAACTGCGGCGGTGACCACAAGAGGGTTAAAAGAAGACCATATGGTAGAAATCGCTCACCTCATCAACAAGGTTATCTCCAACGCGGAAGATTCAGTGGTGCTGGACGAAGTGAAAAAGTCAGTTCACGACCTGATGAGCGCCTTTCCTCTTTTCAACAAGGCCGAATTGGTGAATCCTTGATAAAACCCATCGGGCAAAAACATCAGGTAGCTCAAAACCATGATGATTCCGAAATCAGGCAACCCCATTCCAAAGGCCACATAGAGGTGAAAAAAGGCTCCGGCAAACAACAGCGGGCCCTTGGTTTTTCTGAACCAAACCAGCACCGGAAAAATTAACTGATAGCCCAACGCAAACCAAGTGGCCATGCGACCCAAAGTTTGGCTTTCACCAAAAACTTCTATCAACCAGGGGTGACTGAATTCACGAATGTGCAGCACGTAATAGACCGCGTCGCCACTGAGCCAGTATGTACCCTGTAGTTTGTACAAACCCGCAAACAAATAAACCACTACCAGTTGCAGCTTGCAAGCCAGAAGAAACAGGTTGTTCAGGACATTGCTTTGCAGAGAGGTCTTTCCGTCGGGCATGAAAATGAAGTAAAACAGAAACATCACCAACAGGGTATGTCCCCCGGTGATATACAAATGCGCCCGAGCAAAAAGAATCAGCGTACTGATGTAGATAATTCCCGAAGCAAAGATTCTCCAACGTTTGGCAAACCACAGGGCAATTCCTGATACCTGAAAAATAATCAGAGCAGGATACCAGGAGTTCAAAGTTCCGTCCATCAAGAGATAAATGAGCCGGTACCATAATGTAGGCGGCGTTGCCAGTGGGTGAATCCAGCCATCCGCACTCCATAGTTCGCGGGAAACGGGGAGCAAAAAAAGCGTGTTCAGCAACAAAAAACCATAGATCGCAGATTTGAACAAGGCGATGGTTATGCGCGGTGGTTCTGCCTCCAACCAACCGTGTAAGCCGTTGAACAAAGATATATTCTTACCGGGCTGCATACACGGGAAATCTTAAAAATTCAGGTGAAGCTTCAGCCCCTCCGGGAGGTGGCACGGGAATCAGCCTTATTCTCACTTCTATGCTGTCAGGCAGAACTTCTTCTGCCCCCTCGCGAAATCGCGCCCCCGCGTAATGGATTGCGCCCTGATAAGCCCGTGAGCGCTCAAAAAAACTTGTCCGTTTATGCTCCGTGCGATTTTTGCTCAAATCCTCCCATCTCTGGTGATCATTCCACAACCGCCACGCAACATTTTGATTGATGCGAAACAATATACTCGCCTGCGACAACCGGAATGCATCATGCGCCTCCAGCAGCTCAGCTCCGGGATCACTCCAACCACGCCATTCACCTTGAGCAAACACCCTAAACTCAATTGATTTTTCCACGGTGGGAGGGTCAGGCGCAAACAGGCTCCACGTTTGGTGAAACTGAGGAGCCATATAAGCGGTAACCCACTGCGAAAGGGATGAGGGGAAATAGCGCTGAGGCGAAACATATACCAGCGTTGCCCCAAAGTGCAACACAAATAACCCGAGTAGAAAGTAGGTTACGCCACGTCTGTTTTCACGATTGTTTCTGGGAGATTTCAGCTTACGGGTGTTTGCTCAAAATTATATTTTTGGGCGCAATTCCCTACCTTTGAAAAAAGTATTTTCATTCATGCTCGAAGCAAACAACCCCGCCCACAAATCATGGGTAAGCGTAGATTCAAACAGTGATTTCCCTATTCAAAACCTGCCTTTTGGCATTGCCGGATTGCCCGGTTCACGGCCCGGCCCGTCCGTTCGCATTGGCAATCAGGTACTCCATTTAAAGGAGCTGGGTGAAGCTGGTTTACTCAACGACCTGGGAATTGATGCTGAAATCCTGGAAGCCGATAAGCTCAACCCACTGCTCAAATTGGGCAAGCAATGCACGCGAAATCTACGCAACCGGCTTTCAGAATTGCTTCGAGAGGGAAATGAAACGCTACCAAACCACGCTCAGCTCCATAAAATGATGCTTCCGGTTTCGGAGGTGGTTATGCACATGCCCGTGGATGTGGGAGATTACACCGACTTTTACTCCAGCGAACAGCATGCCACTAATGTGGGCACGATGTTTCGCGATCCGGACAATGCGCTCCTTCCCAACTGGAAACACATTCCCGTAGGATACCACGGGCGTTCTTCATCCATCATCCTGTCGGGCACACCCATACACCGTCCCAAAGGCCAAACCAAAGCAGACGATGCCGATGCACCCACATTCGGTCCGTGCAGACTGCTTGACTTTGAGCTGGAAATGGCTTTTATCACCTTTGAAGGAAAAGCCCTTGGTCAATCTATCAGTACTGCCGAGGCGGACGAATACATCTTTGGGATGGTGCTGTTCAACGATTGGTCTGCGCGCGATATTCAAAAATGGGAGTACGTTCCTCTCGGGCCATTTCTGGCGAAGAACTTTGCTTCATCCATTTCGCCGTGGATTGTAACGCTGGATGCTCTGGAACCTTTCCGCGTACCCGGCCCGATTCAGAACCCGGAGGTACTGCCTTACTTGCGATACGACGGCCACAAGCATATTGAAATTCAACTGGAGGTTGGTCTTACTCCCGACGGAGGGCTTGAAAACACCATCTGCCGCAGCAACTACAAATACATGTACTGGAACATGAACCAGCAACTGGCACACCACACTGTAAACGGTTGTAATGTGCGGGCCGGCGACATGATGGCCTCAGGCACCATTAGCGGTGAAACTACTGATTCGTATGGCTCTATGCTGGAGCTAAGCTGGAAAGGAACCAGACCCATTCATTTGAAAGACGGATCTGAGAGAAAATTCATTGCCGACCACGACACCATAACCATGCGCGGCTATGCTGAGAAAAATGGTGTCCGGGTAGGATTTGGAGAGGTGAACACCAAGGTTTTGCCGGCACTTTGAACAACATGGAAATCAAAGTAGATACCGAGCAGGAAAAACGCGACATTCTTCGGGCTTACAGGGGGTTATTGCGTGTTACTAAAACCAAGGGCAAGAAAGATCGCGAGATGGTACGCAAGGCCTTTGATCTGGCCCTTACCGCTCACAAGGATATGCGGCGCAAATCCGGTGAACCCTATATCTACCATCCGCTGGCCGTAGCGCGCATTGTGGCGGAAGAGATTGGCCTCGGCACTACAAGCGTAATCGGGGCGCTTTTGCACGACACAGTTGAAGACACCTATATCACCCTTGAAGACATTGAGCATCTTTTTGGTCCTCAGGTGCGAAAGATTATTGACGGCCTTACCAAAATTGAAGGGGTCTTTGATCATACCACTTCTATTCAGGCAGAGAACTTTCGTAAAATGCTTCTCACACTGTCGGATGATATTCGCGTGATTCTCATCAAACTGGCCGACCGCTTGCACAACATGCGTACGCTGGAGTCCATGCGTCGCGACAAGCAACTAAAAATTGCATCCGAAACCAAGTTCATGTATGCGCCCCTTGCCCACCGATTGGGGCTGTACGCTATTAAAAGCGAACTTGAAGATCTCGCTCTGAAATACACTGAGCCAGAGGTTTATGAGGAAATCATCAGCAAACTCAAGAAGACCCAAGCCGTTCGAACGCGATTTATCAACCGTTTTATCATTCCCATTAAGCGGGGATTGGAAGCCAGCGGTTTCAAGTTTGAAATTAAAGGACGCACCAAGTCTATTTTTTCCATCTACAACAAGATGCAGGAAAAAAAGGTGTCGTTTGAAGAAGTGTATGATCTCTTTGCCATCCGCGTCATTATTGATACTGCCCTCGAAAACGAAAAAGCCGACTGCTGGCGGGCCTACTCAGTAGTTACAGATTACTACAAACCCAATCCCGACAGGCTTCGCGACTGGATTTCGACCCCAAAAGCCAACGGGTATGAATCACTCCACACCACGGTGATGAGCCCCACAGGAAAATGGGTAGAGGTTCAAATCAGAACACGACGCATGGATGAAATCAGTGAGAAAGGTTTTGCTGCGCACTGGAAATACAAAGAAGGAGGTCAGCAGGAATCCGGACTTGATGCCTGGCTCACCCGAATCCGCGAAATGCTGGAGAACACCAACAGCGATACGCTCGATTTTATTGACGACTTCAAGCTGAATCTCTTTGCCGACGAAATTTTTGTGTTTACCCCAAAAGGCGACCTGTTTAGTTTGCCTATGAGTGCCACTGCACTCGACTTTGCATTTGAAATTCACTCACAGGTTGGTTCAAGTTGTTTGGGCGCTAAGGTGAACAACAAGCTGGTACCGTTAAGCCACGAACTGCGAAGCGGCGATCAGGTAGAAATCATCACTTCTCATAAACAGAAACCGAAGGCCGACTGGCTGAATTTTGTAGTAACCGGAAAGGCTAAATCCAAAATTAAGGCTGCCCTCAAGGAAGAGCGCAAGAAAATTGCTGAAATGGGCCGCGAAATGCTGGAGCGCAAACTCCGTAACATCAAAGTTGATTTTCTGAGCATCAACATCACCGAACTCGAAAAGCACTATAAGGTTGACAGCGCTTTGGAGATGTATTACCAGATTGCGAAAGGTAAGATTGACCTCAAAAAACTGCGCAACTACCGTGTTGAGAACGGGTTGATAATATTTGAGGAAAAGAAGTCAGAACAAAAGTCGGCCGAAACACTGGAAAGCCTTGTACAAGAGGGCAGAACACCCAACGAAACCCTCACCATTGGCGACGACATGAAGCAGGTTGACTACTCGCTCGCCAAGTGTTGCAACCCCATTCCCGGTGATGATGTTTTTGGTTTTGTAACTGTAAACGAGGGAATTAAAATTCACCGTGTGAATTGCCCCAATGCGGTTCAGCTATTGGGCAATTATGCCTACCGGGCCATCAAAGCACGATGGGCAAGTCAAAAGGCCAATGAGTTTTTGGCTACCATTCGCTTTTCCGGGATTGACGACGTGGGATTGGTTCACTCTATCACATCTGCCATCTCCAACGAATTGCGTGTAAACATGAAGTCCATCAGTTTTGAATCGAACGACGGTGTTTTTGAAGGACTGATCAGCCTCTACGTTTACGATACCGACCACCTGCATCAGCTTATCCGAAAGCTAAAACGCGTGCAAGGGGTGCGCAGTATTCAACGGGTGGAAGCGGACGGTGGAATTGCGGCGGAATAAGTAGCTTTGCACTTTAAGACCTCGACCATGAGTGGAGAATCCACCAACGAAAAAGTGCGAAACATTTTTTCGGCCTATCTAGAAAACAACGGCCACCGAAAAACCCCGGAACGATTCGCCATACTCAATGAAATTTACAACATTGACGGGCATTTCGATATTGAGTCGTTGTACGTTAACATGAAAAACAAGAATTACCGGGTAAGCAGAGCCACCCTGTACAATACCATGGACCTGCTGCTTGCCTGTAATCTTGTCCGCAAACATCAGTTTAGCAGCAATATCGCGCAGTTTGAAAAAGCGCACGAATTCAAACAACACGACCACATCATCCTGACCGATACCGGTGAGGTAATTGAGTTTTGCGATCCCAGGATACAAAACATCAAAGCCACGCTCGAGGATATTTTTGGTGTGGACATCGTGCACCACTCGTTGTACTTTTACGGAACGCGCCGCGAAGTAAAAAAATGATCTTCGCAACCAGGCATCACGAATCACTAAATCCAACATAGCGGCCTCATAGCGCTCACAAATACGAACGGGTGTCAAATCACCCGATAAAAGACCAAAATATGAAAGCTGACGTACTACTCGGACTCCAATGGGGAGACGAAGGAAAAGGAAAAATTGTGGATGTACTGACCCCGAACTACGAAATCATTGCACGTTTTCAAGGAGGCCCCAATGCCGGGCATACACTGGAATTTAACGGAATCAAACACGTGCTGCACACCATTCCTTCAGGGGTGTTTCGCGATACCACCATGAACGTAATTGGAAACGGAGTGGTGATTGACCCTATCATCCTGAAAAAGGAAATTGAAGCACTCATACAATACGATGTTCCTGTTTTCAAGAATATTCTCATCTCGCGCAAGGCACACCTCATACTGCCCACTCATCGCATACTTGATGCGGCCAATGAACACCAAAAAGGCAAGATGAAAATAGGCAGCACCCTGAAAGGCATCGGCCCGACGTACATGGACAAAACCGGGCGCAACGGATTGAGAATTGGCGATATACTCAAGCCCAATTTCCGTGAGATATACGACCATCTTGTGAGTAAGCACGAACACATGCTGGCTCAGTTTGATTTTGACTACGACCTTGCACCCATGCAACAGGAATGGCTCGAAAGCATTGAATTCCTTAAGAAAATGACCATCATTGACAGTGAACATTACCTCAACAATGCGCTAAAATCGGGAAAATCCATACTGGCAGAAGGAGCACAGGGCTCACTGTTGGATATTGACTTTGGTACCTATCCCTATGTTACTTCATCCAACACACTCTGCTCAGGAGCGTGTTCAGGTTTGGGTATCGCACCGAACCGCATTCAGGAAGTATTCGGCATCTTTAAAGCCTACTGCACGCGAGTAGGAAGCGGCCCTTTCCCTACTGAATTGCATGATAATACGGGTGAATTGATGCGAAAAGTGGGACACGAATTTGGAGCCACTACCGGGAGACCCAGAAGATGCGGATGGTTGGATTTACCCGCGCTCAAATACGCCATCATGATAAATGGTGTAACCCAATTGCTGATGACCAAGGCAGATGTACTTTCGGTGTTTGAAAACATCAAGGTGTGCACGGCCTACGAAATAAACGGTGAGGTGGTGGAATACTTCCCTTACGACATCAACATAGAAGGAATCAAACCTGTTTACAAAGAGCTTCACGGTTGGTCGGAGGATTTAACAGCAATGAATCAATGGGAGCAACTACCATCAGAACTGATTGACTACATTGCCTTTATTGAAAGTGAAACAGGTGTTCCCGTGCGTATTGTGTCGGTTGGACCCGATCGAAGCCAGACCATTTTACGCGAAACCGTATCGGCCTGATAACTGGCACGAAAAGTGCGCTGCAGCCCATCATGAACAGTGCCTTCAAATTGGTTTTCAGTATTGCGCTGGTGGCAATCATGCCGGGACATTTTCTTGCGCAGGAAAGTTCCAAAAAGAAAATTGAGCTGCTCAGAGCCGATTTTCAGGATTTTTCTGTTGACATTCATCCGGATGCAACGCGGCTGATTGGCAATGTGAAGATGAGGCACGAAGGAGTAATTATGTACTGCGACAGTGCCTACCTCTACGACAGCAGCAACAGCCTCGACGCTTTCAGCAATGTGCACATAAGACAAGGCGATACCCTGGATCTCTACGGCGACTTTCTCAAGTACAACGCCCCCACCCGAACTGCTGAGGTCTTCAATAACATTACCCTGAAAGACAAGGAGATGATTCTCACAACGGATTATCTTCTACACAATCTTCGCACGGATATCTCAACGTATCTCAACGGGGGGAAAATTGTAAGTACCGAAAATGACAATGTGCTGGTTAGTCAACGGGGCGACTACTACAGCAAAACACGTTTCATGTTCTTTAAGGACGATGTAGTGCTTACCACTGAGAAGTACACCATCTACACCGATTCGCTGCGGTACGACATGGAAACCGAAATTGCGTACTTTATCGGACCCACCGAAATCATTTCAAAAGACAGCTACATCTATTGCGAAAACGGCTGGAGTGATACCCGACGCAACATTTCGCAATTTAACCAGAACGCATACATAATAAGTGATACCCAGCGCATGGAGGGCGACAGTTTGTTCTACGACCAGAACATTGGTATGGGCAAAGCATTCAACAATGTGCAGATTACCGATACCGTCAACAATTACATTATCAACGGCGATTTTGCCATTCACTATGACAGTAGCGGACATTCACTGGTAACCGAACGCGCAATGCTCACGCTGATTGACGGCCCCGATTCTTTGTATTTGCACGGCGATACCTTGTTCTCTGTGAAAGACTCGGCGGGTAATCACATCGTTCACGCCTACCACCGCGTAAAGTTTTTCCGCAACGACCTTCAAGGAAAATGCGACTCGCTTACCTATCACGATGCCGATTCCATCATCGTAATGTACCACACCCCTGTTTTGTGGTCAGACGAAAACCAGATTAACGGCCGCCTGATCAACCTCTACCTGAAAACAGGCGGGCTCGATAGAATGTATATAGAACAGGACTCGTTTATCACCTCTGAGGCAGGGCCCAATCAGTACAACCAAATCAAAGGGAACTACCTCACCGGTTATTTCGAAAAGGGAAAGCTCGCCAGAGTGTGGGTAGAAGGAAACGGAGAAACAGTTTATTACGCCAAGGAAGAAAATGAAGGTGAAGAGGACAAGGATATCGGCATGAACAGACTAATATGTAGTGATATACGTATTTTTCTTAAAGACAACGAAGTTCAGAAAATTGTGTTTATCGATATGCCGAGCGGAACCCTCTTCCCTATTGATCAGGTGCCAGGCGGAGACGACAAACTCAAAGGTTTCCGTTGGGATCCTTCATGGCGCCCACTTGATAAAGACGATATCTTCAGGAAAGACGCTCCCGAAGGTGGAGCTGCGGTGGCATCAACTGAAAACGACGCTGATGAAGCTCCTGCTGATTGACAACTACGACTCTTTCACGTACAACCTTTACCACAGGCTTCAGCCCTTTGTGGGTTCCATTGACGTATATCGAAATGATCAGTTTGACGCTCGCCGGACAAAACAATACGATGCCGTTGTATTCTCGCCCGGCCCCGGGCTGCCTCACGATGCAGGCTGCATGCCGCAAATTATTGCCCAATGCCATCACGAAGTCCCGATGCTCGGAATATGTTTGGGAATGCAGGCTATGGGCCAGCATTTTGGAGCCCAATTGAGCAACCTTCCCAAAGTGCTGCACGGAGTGTCATATAACGGATGGGTAATGGATAAGGATGACCCTCTCTATCAAGGCATCCCGCGCTCATTTGCCTGTGGCCATTACCACAGTTGGATTGTGACGGAACTACCCGATTGTCTACAGGTTACCGCGCAACACGAAGATGGATGGGCGCTTTCGTTCAGGCATAAAGAGCTACCTATATGGGGAGTACAATATCACCCGGAGTCTGTGCTAACACCCCTCGGAGAGCAAATACTCAAGAACTGGGTGGACGCACTTCTCCCTGCGCCCACGCGCTAAAAGAAGTTGGCATTGCTCCCCAGATTACCCCTTCGCTGAAGTTTGAGATCCTGAAGAACCTGTGCTTTCACATTTACGTGAACCTGGTAACTCCGGCGGATACCGAATGGAATTACGGTAGCTTGCAATTCCCAGCAATGTAAGTCCCAATAAATGGTAATCTGGGTAGTAGAAGGCTGCATCGTTACAAAATCAAATCCCGACATCACCCCGATTTTCCATTTTTCGAGCACCGTAATATCTCCGTTAAACATCACGCCTTGCGATATGATCAAAGAATCCACGAGCTGCCCTTGTTGCATAAAAAAAGTTTTATTGGCGCTCATGGTATAATTCAGGTTCAGCGTCCACGGCACATTCCAATCCACAAACATCTCAGGGTTAGACTCTATGAAATCCATTTCCTCCTGCGACCCCCTTTTGGACGTACCTCTGTCTTTTCTTTTGTTTTGGCTTTGAAGGCTTCCTCCAATCGCCACATTCGCATTGCTGAAACGAAGGAGCTGCCCCCTGTCCGCGAGCATAGAGCGGTTGATGGTTCTACCCATTTCGTCGTACGAATAGGGTGAGAAAGAGGTGTTCACGTTCACGTTGATTTTTTGGAAAAGCATGGTTCGGCCACTGATGTTGATATTTGACCACTTCAGCGAATCGCGAAACAAATCATAGGTCGTATTGAACGTAAGGTTATCTATAAGTTTCATTTTGCGCGTACTGGCTCCCGTTGTATCCGATTTTGCCGCGGCAGCCTTCGCTTCGATATTGTTGATAAGGCTCATGTTCACCACCCCCGCCTGGCGCGTAGATGGCTGACCGAAAATGCCGCCTTCAAACGGGGAGTAACTGCTTAGTGTACCACCATCACCAAAAAAGCCAAACACGCGTGTGTCAAAAGACGGACGGTAATTAAAACCTACAGTGGGAGTTACAACGTGACGTATAGCCTTAAGCTTCTCGCCTTTAAACTGATACATTCCGTAAATCTTTGTGGTGAGATTTCCGTTTACGTTCCAGTCGGGGGCAGAGAAAAACCCGCTCAGGGTATCTGTGCGGGTTGTCAGGGACTCGGGGTCCAGTGAGCGGCTGATGCGTTGAAAATACCATCGGTCGGTGTAGTTGAAACTGGGGTTGAAAGCAAAATGCCAAACCTTAAGCGATGTACTGACTCCAGCGTTGTGTCTCACACCATTTCTGAATTGTGAGCGCAAAAAATCGAGGTTGTCAAAATTGAGATCTTCCTCGTTCACAGAAAGCCTGTTTTCGAAATTAGCCTGATAGGTTAAGCCAATTTTCTCGTACCATTTTTTTGGTCCGCTCTGTGAACTGCGCAAGAACGAAAGGGGCAGAAACACCCGCGACAAGTTGAAAGTTGCCTGCGGGAGCGTAAAGTCATAGCGCCCCGTGCGGGAGTTTTGGCTGTGACGTGCGTTCACGCTCAAGCTGTAGGGCTTACCAGGAAAAGTTTTGGTGTACTGCACGTTTGACTGAAAGGTATTGGTCAGGAAGTCTCCCTGTGTACTGTTCAGGTTATTGGTAAAGGCGTTGCTGCTACCCATGTTGAGACTTGCCGAAAAGCGTGAATCGGGTCGGGCTTTGGGGTCCTGCATATGGTTCCAACGCAAAAAGAACTGTGTGGAAATGGATAGGTCGTCAAAGTCGGGGTCACCACGGCGCTGCCGGTTGTAGTCAACGTTTAAATCTCCATTGAAGCGATATCGCTTCTTGTAGTTGGTAAAATTGCGTAATGCCCAGCTTCCGTTGGTGTAGATGTCACCCATGATTTTGGTATCCACATAATCGTTGATGGGAATGTAGTAACCACCGTTGAGCAGGAAGAAACCGAGTTCGGGCGAGTCTCCCCAGGTAGGTATGAGTACACCTGCTTTTTCTTTGTTCTCAATGGGAAACAAACCAAATGGCAGAATGAGCGGCGTAGGGATTTTTCGAAACTTCATCATCGCACTTCCCGAAACAATCTTGTCTTCGGGTATCATAATGAGCTTCTTAAAATGAAAGGCGTAGTGCGGATTGGCATGACTACAGGTTGTGAACTTTCCTTTGTAGTTGTGAATCTGTCCGTTGGGATGATACTTGGAAACCTCACTGTGTATGTAATTCTCATCCTCCTGCGTGTAAACTTTGTGCACCAGCCCTTTCTTGGTTACAAAATTGTACCGAATGGTATCCGCGTCGAATGAAGAGCCACCCTCTGTAAACACAGGGTAACCCACCTGTACCCCTGCCGTATCTATTATACCCTTGGCAATTACCGTATTGGACTGAAAACCATATTCGATGTAATAGGCCTGTAGCTTGATATCCTCATAGTTTACCTCTGCCTCGCCATAGAGGAGCACACGCTTTCCGAGTACATCATATATCACCGAATCTTTGGCATCATACACAACCGGGGCATTCAGGGCACTTTCTGATTTAGCCGGCTGCAGCGTATCTCCCGACAAGGTGTCGGCCCCGGCCAGCAGCGTATCGGGGGTAGCCATCCACACCGAGTCTTCGGAGGTAAAGTACAGGGTGTCGGGAGCTTGGGTTTCTGAATGATCCAACTCATCAATAACGGGAATGCCCTCCACGTCGATGCGGGGCATGATAGTTGAAGGAGTTGACAAGGTGTCTTCAGAAGGAATTTGCTGAGCGAGCAAACTGCCTGAAACGCTTATCAACAACAACGCTGTTAAAACAAATTGCCTGTTGAAAAAACCGACCAAAGGTATAGTGGTAAATTTGCTTAAACCCGAACGTGTAGAGCGTTTCAAAACTAAGGATAATAGAGTACCCCCCACCAAGTGATGTTTGAACTTATGCACGGGTCGTTTTTCAGAAAGCTTTTGCTGGTACTGTTTCTCTTTGGAGTGGCGGGCCTTGCAGCATCTTTTGTGCCAAAAAAGGTGAAAACCACCCAGATTCGCAAGATTGTTATTGACCCCGGCCACGGAGGAAAAGACCCCGGAAACATAGGTACAGGGCGTTACCAAACCCGCGAGAAGGATGTGGCGCTCGAAGTGGGCCTGAAACTCGGCAAATACATTTCTGAGGCATTTCCCGACATTGAGGTCATCTATACGCGCAATGACGACTCCTTCCCCGCCCTGCACGAACGCACCCGCATCGCAAACAAAGCAGACGCAGATCTATTCATATCCATCCATTGCAACGCCAGTGATAACCGCTCTGCCTTAGGTTCTGAAACTTTTGTGATGGGTATTGACAAGAGTGAGGCCAACCTCAAAATTGCCCAAAAGGAAAACTCTGTTATTCTGCTCGAAGAAGACTTTGAGCAAAATTATGCCGGTTTAGACCCTACCACACCCGAGGGTATTATTGCCCTTTCGCTTCGCCAAAACAAATTTCTGGAGCACAGTCTTTATTTTTCGAGCCTCATTCAAAAGCAGTTTAGAGAACGAGTGGGGCGAAAAGATCGCGGTGTGAAGCAGGCCGGTTTTTACGTGATCAGCTTCACCACCATGCCCAGTGTGCTCATAGAACTTGGTTTTCTTACAAACAAAGAAGAAGAAGACTTTCTGGTGTCAAAAGTGGGGCAAGATTATATGGCCTCAGCCATCTACAGGGCTTTTAAACAATATAAAGCTCACCTTGAAATGGTGGACGAAAAATCCTTTCCTGTAGTGGGTGAAACACCCAAAAGCGAAATAAAGCGCCCGGTTGAAATTCCACGCGAAGAAGCTGAAAAAAAGCCAGCTACAAAAAGGTCAAAAGGCATTACCTTTAGCGTTCAAATTGCCACTACCTCAACCCCTGTCAATATGCGTGAAAAATTTCCCGGCCTGCGAGATGTAAAAGAAATGGAAGTTGACGGAAAATTCAAGTATTTTGCGGGCGAGGAAAAAACGTACGAAAAAGTGGGAACACGCCTGAATGAAATCCGAAACAACGGATATCCGGGGGCCTTTATCGTTGCATTTGAAGACGGACAAATAACCAATCTGCAGGAAGCCATAGAGCGAGCCAGGTAAACCATGAAAATAACCCGCGAAGTAAAAATAGGATTCATCGTACTGATCGGTATCGTGATTTCGTATGTTGGTATCAACTACCTGAAAGGCATAGCTGTTTTTGCTAACCAAAGGTCGTTTTTTGCTCTATACGAACGTGTTGAAGGACTCCAACCTTCCAACCCGGTGGTAATTAGCGGCTACCAAATCGGGCAGGTTCGGCGGGTGACCTACCTACCTATATCTCGGCAATTGCTGGTTGAAGTGAGCATCAATGAGAAGGATCTCGCCATCCCGAAAGATTCAAGGCTTAGAATTCAAAGCAGTGGCTTGCTGGGAAGCAAAGAAATTCTGTTACAAATTGGCGAGAGCCCGGAGTTGGCTCAGCACCGCGACACATTGCAGACAAGCGTGGAAACGGGTATCATGGAATCCGTGAACCAGGAAATCCTTCCGCTGAAACTTAAAACGGAGCAGCTGCTGGCACAGGTAGATTCCGTACTCACCATTTTCCAGATTATTCTGGACGAAAACACCCAAACCAACGTGGCAAAAAGCCTCAAAAGCGTGCGAATGGCCATTCAATCTCTGGAGCTTACGGCATTTCGGCTCGATACTCTGGTGGCTGAAGAGCGCTCAAAATTGAGTGAAATTCTTAACCACGTAGAATCCATCTCAGGTAACCTTGCCGCTAACAATGACGCCCTGACAAACGTCATTCAAAACTTCTCTGCCATCAGCGACAGCCTGTTAGCCAGCGACCTGAAAACAGTGATTGCCAATGCATCTGATGCTATGAAGGAAGTAAGTAACATCACGGAAAAAATTAATCGTGGCGAAGGAACCATGGGTATGCTGATCAACAATGACTCATTGTACAACAATCTCACCTCGGCCAGTAAACAACTGGACCTGCTCATGGAAGACCTCCGCGTGAACCCCGACCGCTATGTGCGTGTTTCAGTATTTGGAGGTAAACGCGAAAACAAAGTGCAACTGTCGCGAAAAGACATTGAAACACTGCGTGAGCAGTTGAGAGAAGACCTGAAAGAATAACCACATGGGAGTTTCAAACATCGTTTTCATTGTTTTACTTGTAGCAGCGGGAGCGCTCTTTGCCAAAAACGCCGGAAAAATTGCCCGCAATATCCGGTTGGGTCGCGACCTTAAACGAAACGACAGGCCCGGAGAGCGCTGGAAAATCATGGCCCGCGTGGCCCTGGGGCAAAGCAAAATGGTGGTGCGCCCCGTAGCAGGCATCATGCACATCCTGATTTATGTGGGCTTCATTATCATCAATATTGAAGTACTCGAAATTGTACTCGACGGAATTTTTGGCACCCACAGGCTTTTTGCCCCGGTTTTGGGCAACACTCTTTACTACTTCATCATCAACAGCTTCGAAGTTCTTGCGTTACTGGTTATTGTAGCCTGTGTTGTATTTCTCGTTCGACGAAACATTTTGAGATTAAGTCGCTTCACCCAGCCCGAAATGAAAAGCTGGCCTGCCACAGATGCCAACATTATTCTGGTTGTGGAAATTCTGCTGATGGGTGCTTTTCTCACGATGAATGCCGCCGACTCAACTCTTATGATGTACGCCCATTTGGGTGCACTCCCGGATGACCTGATGCACTATGCATCACTGCCCGGCCACGACGGGTTTTTGGTAAGTCAATGGATTACCGGCCTAACACCCGATGACCCTTACGCTGTTGCCAACCTTGAGAGAGCAGCGTGGTGGTTTCACATTGTAGGGATTTTTGCCTTTCTCAACTACCTTCCCTACTCAAAGCACTTCCACATTTTGTTGTCTTTCCCGAACGTTTGGTACAGCAACCTCGCAGCCAAGGGGCAATTTACCAACCATGAGGCCGTAACCCGCGAAGTAAAACTCATGCTCGACCCAAGCGCAGACCCATATGCTGCTCCTGCTGAAGGTGGTGGAGAACCAGAGCGCTTTGGAGCAAAAGACGTAAGAGACCTCACATGGAAGCAATTGATGGATGCATACACCTGCACGGAGTGTGGCAGATGTACGGATGAGTGTCCGGCCAACCAAACCGGCAAGCTGCTTTCTCCACGGAAAATCATGATGGACACCCGCGACCGACTGGAAGAAGTGGGAAAAAACATTGACAAGCACGGCAAGGAGCACGACGACGGAAAAGCGTTGTTGCGCGATTATATCAGCGAAGAAGAACTCTGGGCCTGCACTACTTGTAATGCATGCGTTCAGGCTTGTCCGGTGAATATTGATCCGCTGTCTATCATTATGGATCTGCGTCGCTACCTGATTATGGAAGAAAGCAAATCGCCGGAATCTATCACTGCGATGTTCAACAATGTAGAAAACAACGGCGCCCCATGGGCATTTTCGCAAGCCGACCGCGCCAAATGGATTGAAGAAAGCTAAACTATGAGCGAAACACTTAGAGTACCTACCATGGCCGAAATGATGGCTAACGGCGAAAAACCGGACATTTTGTTTTGGGTAGGATGCTCCGGTAGTTTTGACGACCGGGCAAAAAAAATCACCAAAGCAGTTGCAAAAATTCTGCAACGAGCCGGAGTTAAGTTTGCCGTACTTGGTGCTGAGGAAAGCTGTTCGGGAGATCCCGCTAAACGCGCCGGCAACGAATTCCTTTTTCAGATGCAGGCCATGATGAACATCCAGGTTTTGGATGGCTACGAAGTGAAAAAAATCGTGACCGCATGTCCACATTGCTTCAATACGCTCAAAAATGAATATCCCGGTTTGGGCGGAAACTACGAGGTGGTTCACCACAGCCAGCTTATTCAGGAATTGATTAACAACGGACAGCTCAGGCTCATGGGGGGAGGCACCTTTAAAGGCAAGCGCATTACTTTTCACGATCCGTGTTATCTCGGTCGGGGTAACGGCGAGTACGAAGCTCCCCGGGCACTGATTGAAAAACTCGACGCTGAACTGGTGGAAATGAAACGCTGTCGCAGCCGCGGATTGTGTTGCGGTGCGGGAGGTGCTCAGATGTTCAAAGAAGCCGAAAAAGGAAACAAGGAAGTGAACATAGAGCGCACCGAAGAAGCTATTGAGGTGAAACCTGAAATTATAGCCACCGGTTGCCCTTTCTGCAACACTATGATGACCGACGGTGTGAAAAATTTTGAGAAGGAAGGTGAAATTCACGTTCTGGACATTGCCGAACTCATTGCGCAAGCCGAAGACTTATGATAACAAGTCACGATGACGTAATGAATGGTATGCTCACACTGCCCGACGAAATGCGGGTATGGATTTATGCTGCCAACCGCTCGCTTTCCGAAGAGGAAGTAGAGCGAGTGAGAGAAAGCGCTGCCGCTTTTCTTGAAAGTTGGCAAAGCCATGGTCGTCAGATGAATGCGAGAATTTTTGTGTTGTACCAGCAGTTCATCGTTGTGCTGGCCGATGAACAGTCCTTTATCACCAGCGGTTGCGCAATTGATAGTTCTGTGCGTTTTATAAAATCGCTGGAGGATGAACTGAAGTTGAATTTGTTTGACCGGATGCTGGTTTCCTACCGCGATGATGAGGGCACTGTGCAAACTGTTCCGGTAACCAAATTTACGGCACTCGCCAAAGAAGGGATGGTGAATGAGGATACCATCGTATTCGATCACACTGTAAGCACATTGGGGAAACTAAAAACCAGATGGGAAATACCGGCCTCAAGCAGTTGGCATGCCCGTTTTCTTGAGTAGGTCTGTTTCTTTCCTGAGGATGGGCGCAAATTCTACTTCCAGCCTTGTACCATTTTCGGAGCTAAGTTTCATCTCACCATCCATTTGAGAAACAAAGGTTTCTATGAGTTCCATGCCTATGGATCCTTGCTGTTCACGCCCCGAGTCCTGATCGAAACCAACTCCGTCATCCGATATAACAAGTCTGCATAGCCTTTCTGTAACCGGCTCAAGAATCACCGTAATAAGGCCTGATTCTTTGCCTTTGAAAGCATACTTGAGGGAATTGGTAACAACTTCGTTCACAAGTAGCCCCAGTGGAATAAGTGTGTCAACTGTAAAATGCGAAACCTCAACCCTGATCTCGTACCTTACCAACTCCTTATCGCTAAAAATGAGCAGCAGATTATCAAGAATGGTTCTCAGGTAGTTCTCTATGGAGACTCTGGCAATATCAGGCGCCCTGTACAATTGTTCGTGCAGCATAGCCATGGAAAGCACCCTGTTCTGAACCTCACGCAACATACGCTCTGCTCGCAAATCATCCACAACATTGGCCTGCAGGTTAATAAGGCTCGAAATAATCTGGAGGTTGTTCTTTACACGGTGATGAATCTCCTTCACCATGGCTTCTTTTTCCTCCTTGCTCACTACGGTGGCCTTCAGATCGTCATAGGTCCGGCGTAATTCTTCATTCTGCGCCTCGAGTTGTTTGTGAAAACGGGATTCAATCCTGAAGCGCTGAATAAATATAATTGCGATGGCTACCATCAATAGAAAACCGGCTATTAAAACCCAAAGTTGCACCTGCCGCTGACGAATCAGAGAACTCTTGGCTGCCAGCTCCAGGTCTTTAATAGCCAACTCCTTTTCGCGCTCAGAAGATGCGTATCGGGCTTCCTGAGCGGCCAGCTGTTTGGCTATTTCTTCAGTCTGAAGCGTGGCATTGAGCTCAACAAACATATCCTTGTACAGATAGGCGTTTGCATAGTCTCCCAGCTCTGCGTAAACATCCGCAAGACCCTCGTAGCATAGAAGTTGATGCTTAACAGACTTCAAATCATCATAGATGTCCTTTGCTTTATTGTAGTACGTTACCGCCCTTTCGAGTTGGCCCAAAACCGTGTAGGTATCGGCCATGTACAAAAAGTTAGCAGCAATACCCGATCGATCTTCCAGTTCATTTTTAATTACCTGCGAAAGAGCAAAATAATCCAAAGCCCTGTCATAATCTTCAAAATCGTGGTAAACGAGTCCAATATTGGTATAGCACCGTGAAATGTTCATGGAATGCTCAATAGTCCTGTATTTTTCGAGAGCGCGTTCAAAAAAGTTAAGCGCAGTGGTGAGTTCATTTCTGCGGCGGTAAATAAGAGCCATGTTGTTGAGTGCGGCTGCCTGACCGTATATTTCGTCCAGCTCTCTGTACAGCTCCTCCGCTTTTGTGAAATATTCAAGTGCTTTGTTATCGCTCTTTGCTGATACGTGGAGGTTCCCTATGTTCACGTATGCAATAGCCAATCCCGACTTGTTGCCAAGGCGCTGCCTGATGTTGAGTGACTGTTGATAGTATTCCAACGCATCCTGAAAATTTCCTCTGATTTTCAGCATTACACCGATGTTCATCAACAAGGTGGAATGAAGCAAAGGAATACGTACTTCAGCCTCGTACTGCTCACTGTCCATTAGCTTAAGCACCTCCATACCCTGGTGATAGAGCGTTAAAGCACTATCATAATCGCCAAGGTAATAGTGAGAGGTTCCTATAAGGTTTAACATCTCAGATTCGTAGTACAAATGGCCAAGTTCACGAGCTGTTGACAGTCCTTGTTCAAGGTAGTTCAGGTTGTTGCGTGTTTCTCTGGTGGCCAGATAGGCATCTAGTTCCATGATACTTGCTAAAAGCAAAGTATCAGATTGCCGGGTTATCACTGATTTGAGGCTGTCTATGATGGCAGCGCGTTGGCCCAACGCTGAAAACGCCATGAACAGGCCTAGCATTGCTGTTATTACAGCTCTTATCGCTATAGTGAAATGAATACCCGGGAGCATGCTCAGTTTTGGTTGGCCCTCCATTCCATCACAAAGTCATCCATTACGTGACCCTCGCCAACGTCAAAATCTTTGGAAGCAATGGTAGTGAAGCCAAATTTACGGTAAAAATCAATGGCTGTGATATTTGCTCTGTTCACTTGTAAGCGAATCACATTGAAACCTCTCGCCCGTACCTCCCCCACCAATGCATTGAGGAACCATAAACCCAGTTTTCTCTTCCGAAACGCCTGATCTACATATAGTTTTTCGAGTTTGGTATGGTCGTCGAGAAAAAGCAACTGCGCATATCCGATGTCCTGACCATTATGCAGCAGAAGGTAAAAACGGGTATCATTGTCTGCCAACTGTTGCTCCAGTTTTTCAGGTGCATACATCCATTCAAACAAATAATCAAGTCTGTCGGGGGGTAGGATATCTCTGAAGGCCGGTTTCCATATTCTGAATGCCAATGATTCTATCCGGGAACGGTCGTTGGTTCCACAAACCCATAGTTTTGCATCCATAAGCGTCGGGCTTAAATCAGGAATAGGCCTTTAATCCTTCGGGAACAAGCACTGTAAAAGTCTTGCCACGGTGATCAATAAGCCCCTTCTTTTTTAGGTCATTCAACACCGTTGTAACCGTTTGTCTGGAAGTTGCAGTCATATTAGCAATGTCCTGGTGCGTGAGGTTGTGCGTCAGCGTCCATTGAGCGTTGGACTTGTCGCCGTGCTCTTCCACGAGATTTAAAACAAAAGAGGCTATACGGGCCGACGCATCTTTGAATAACAACATGTCCAGCTTTCTTTCAAGCTGTTGTAGTCTGTTTCCTACATTTAGGGTCATGGCAAGTCCAACGTCTGCATGCCGTGTCATTAAGTCCTCAAAAACACTTGATTCTGCAACACATATGATCACTTGCGAATCCATCGCGATTGCGGACGCCTCCGGTGTGTCGTGCGAACTCATTTTAATTGCACCCAGAATCTGCCCCGGATAGACAACATCCTTTACCATTGTTTGCTTACCATCATCGCTGTGCGCCAGAATCTTCACCCTTCCCTCTTTTATCAGGTATATTTGGTTTTCGTCGTCACTCTTAAAAATTTCCTCACCTTTTTTAAAGTAGAGCATTTCGGTTGCACCATCTATTTCCATCATAGCCTCCATGGAGAGGTTGTGGAAAAAATTAATCTGCTGCAAATACCATTGCTTGATACTGGGTCTAGTTCCGGTCATATTGTGATCGTTCTGGCAGGTTACGCCTCCAAATATAGCAAAGTCTGTTAGTCGAGATTGTGGTTTTCGTAGTACTTCAAATCAATATTTCGCAACATCTTCACAATCATAGACACTTGCCCCAGGTGATAGGAATAATGCTCAACACCATGAATCAGTGCGCCTAAAACTGAGGTTTCAAAGCCCTGAATATGCCTTTTGTTGGAAAGTGACTCTTCAGGGATATCCTTCCAAACTTCTTGCAATTCGGCTTTCAGCACTTCCAGGCGCTGCTTCAGTTCTTCTTTGCTGAAACCTCCGGATGTTGCAAACTCCTTTTTCCGATTCCTCACATCTTCAGCGCCTCCCACGCCGTGTATTATCCACTGCCTCAAATTTCCTTCAAGGTGAAGAACCAGGTTTCCGATGCTGTTGGTTGACTCATTGAACCTAAACCATAGTTGCTCCTCACTGCAAAGAGTGAGACACTTTTCCAAACGTGGCCAGAATTCAACAAAAAGTTTTGCGTTCAGGTTGTCCAATACTTCTCGCCCCACATCACTTTCCGCTTTCACTGTCAGTAGTTTTATCAAGGTGAAGCTCCATGTAATCCAGTAATTTTTCCATCAAATGCAGCCTGTCTTTTCCGTGTATATTATGGGGATGCCCGGGATACACAAAGTAATCGACCGGTTTTCCGTGCGACACTAGCGACCGAACGAGTCTGGCAGGTTGGTCGGGGAGCACTACCTCATCGCTTCCTCCGTGAATCAATAGCAAAGCGTCCTGAAGATTGGTTGCGTAGGTTAAAAGATCAGACATTTTGTACGCGTCGGGGTCTTGTGATGGCGAACCGAGATAACGCTCCGCATACATGGATTCGTAGTCTTTCCAACCGGTTACTGCACCTCCGGCAATACCTACCCGAAATACTCCCGGTGCCCGAAGCATTAGTGCCGAAGCCAAATATCCCCCGTAGCTCCAACCGTGCACGGCCATTCTTTGTATATCAACGTATGGTAGCGTTGAGAGATAGTGAACACCCAGCAACTGATCATCAATTTCCACAGAACCAAATTTGCCATATAAAACTTGTTCAAAATCTTTTCCTCTGTTACCTGTGCCTCTGTTATCGAGCATCCACACAACATATCCGCGCGATACCACATGATTCAACCACAATGGCGCTCCGTAGTTCCACGCATGTTGAACCAATTGAGTTTGCGGGGCACCGTGTACATAAACCAGCACAGGTAGTTTTGCGTTCTCAGTTGCGTGTGCGGGTTTCATCAAACACCCGTATAATTCCGTTCCATCTTCGGTTTGCAGCGTAATAATTTCCGCAACGGGCATTTCTTTACCGGAAAGTGGATGGGATGCTTCGTGCAAGGTTCGGATTCTCTTACCATCAGTGGAATAGAGTTCGTCTTTGCCGGGGATTTGAGGATTCGACCACTGAAACCATATTCTGGTTCTGTCTGGGCTCACCTCCGCCCGATTCACCCATGCATTTTCAGAAACAGAATGAATTTTGCCGTTCCGGAGATTCAGCCTGAAAATATTGCGTTGCAAAACGGGTTTGTGGATGGTAACCCAGACATGACCGGCTTTTTCGTCGAAACCAACAACCTCATGAATATCATACGCTTCATCGAAAAGTTTTTTTATCAGCTTTCCCTCTGCGCTGTAGCGAAACAGCTGCTTGTATCCATCTATTGATGAAATCCACAGAAAGTCTCCACTGCCATCAGGTATAAAAACAGGCCCGTTGTGAGGATCAACATACATATCGTCAGTTTCTGTAATCAAGGCACCTATTCTCTTACCGGACGCTGCCTCATATTTTACCAACTCGAGTTTTTTCTGATCGCGCGACAGCTCGTTCAAATAAATGTGGTGGTCGTTGGGCGACCATGTTAGATGAGAGTAATACACCTCGCGCAGATCTCCTGTTTCGAGGTAATAAGTTTCCTGCGAACTGAGATGATACATGCCTATTGAAGGCATTTCTCCTTTTCTGCCGGCCATTGGATACCGAATGGTGCGACCTTCACTTTCGCCGGTACCATAATCGCGCAAGACGATTTCAGCAATATTCGAGTTGTCGCTTTGATAGAAAGCAAGCAGGTCTCCGTGGTTCGACCAAAATGTTCCTTTCACATTTCCAAACTCAAAACGATGCAATGCCTGTCCTGCCTTTACCGGACCTGCGGGGTGTCGGGTTACCCAATTCACAAGTGTATCTCCATATTGCACAAACACGTTCGGCCCACTGAAATAGCTAAGGGCTATGTGGCGGTGATTAAACTCAGCATTATGGGCATCCTCCACATACCTCATCAGAAACTCTGTTTGACCGGTAGGAATGTCATACACAAAGATTTTCTGGAAGTAGTCAAAGGCTATCTGATTCTCATTCATCCACGAAATAGCCGGAAAAAAACGCATGGAGAGAAAACCCTGTGACTGCACCCCCCGGTTCAATTCAGAGAGCGTTATTTCTCTTGACCCCAGATTATCAGGGTCGCGAATAACCAATCGCGTTGCATCTCCTTGTCCCTCCAAAAAGCAATATCCTTTGCCATTGGGAAGCCAGGTAAAGCGAACAAGATTATGTGGCCGAAGTTGACCGTATTCTCCGTAAACTGCTTCTCTGAGCGTTAGCGCTTCGTTTGGCTGAGCCACAGCGTGCCCAACAAACTGATGGAGCAGAAAAAAGATAGATAGTAGTCGATATAAATGAGTCACTTCTTCTTGTTATAGCGAAAATATACCAGCAAAGCCATAAGGGCAATCACGATGCCGAAGATAATGAGCACCGTTAACCAGCTATCTTCGGGGTCGCCCTGTACACGAATATCCTGAGGGATTTGAGCCGCGGTGGTCAGGGCAGAAAAAACGAGTGTAAAAAGGTAAAGAAGGCGTTGCAGCATGACTAATCTTTTAGCGTGTTGGCCAAAGATACAAAAGCAAGACGGGAAGCTTCTTTCCGATTTGCCCAACAAAATCTAAACCCAACCGAAAGGCCCAACGGCAATACTTTTTCTTTTTCCCCAAAGGTGATTTTAAGCTATGATAAGCAGGATTACCTGCGGTGATCCTAAAAGGGGGGACAGACAAGAAAACAAGGCCATTGCTTGACGCAATGGCTTTTATTTTCCTGCACAGCCCGGTTGAAAGATATGATAAGCAGGATTACCTGCGGTGATCCTAAAGTGGGGATAGACAACAAAACAAGGCCATTGCTTGATGCAATGGCTTTTATTTTCCCGCACAGCCCGGTTGAAAGATATGATAAGCAGGATTACCTGCGGTGATCCTAAAGTGGGGATAGACAACAAAACAAGGCCATTGCTTGATGCAATGGCTTTTATTTTCCCGCACAGCCCGGTTGAAAGATATGATAAGCAGGATTACCTGCGGTGATCCTAAAGTGGGGATAGACAACAAAACAAGGCCATTGCTTGATGCAATGGCTTTTATTTTCCCGCACAGCCCGGTTGAAAGATATGATAAGCAGGATTACCTGCGGTGATCCTAAAGTGGGGATAGACAACAAAACAAGGCCATTGCTTGATGCAATGGCTTTTATTTTCCCGCACAGCCCGGTTGAAAGCATAGCTTTCCCGGGCTGTGCGGGAAAATAAAAAAGACCAGCGTTTCCGCTGGTCTTGTGTTTCTTGTCGGGGTGGCAGGATTCGAACCTGCGACCTCCTGCTCCCAAAGCAGGCGCGATAACCGGGCTACGCTACACCCCGAACTCCTTTTCCGTAATCAACTTCACTTCACAAACTCTCCGGAAAGGAGGCGCAAAGGTAAGCTTTTTGACATAAGATTACAGCTGCGTGAAAAACTTTGTGGTGCGATTCCTTAAAACCACTTTGAACGAACATTTCCCGTTGCTGCCGCGAGCGCCGCGAAATGCTGGTGTACGTTTTGAATACGTTCCTGTGACAACTTGGTAAGGATGGGATCAAGCGAACGAATATCTTCAGCAACTGCCTTGCAATCCGGATCATTCTCAAACACATCAAGCATCTTTAACACCTTTTCAGCACCAAAAATCATGTTCCATACTTCAGTATCCACCTCACGCTGAGATTCGATATTGGCTCCAATATTGGCAGCGATGTGCATACTCTGCAACCATCCACCGGCCACAATCTGACAGGTAATTTGCGCCCTCTCTTCCGAATAGAGATTATCTTCAGCCTGACGATAGGCATCATTGAGTAAGCTACTTTTCTTTCTGAAAGTTAAGGTCGTGTCTCCTACCTCCGTTATTTTCGCCATCAGCCCCTCATCAAAAGCGCTGGAAATACCCAACTGATCAGCAAGACTGAGGATTGCCTTTACATAGGAAGGAGTTTGATCAGCTTGCTCAAACATAGTTAGATAGTTCAAATCAGCTCCGGCCGCACCCAAAGAAAGTGCTTGCTTTTTACGACCTGTTGCTCCTTGGTACTTTGATGCAGCCCCCACAAGATCTGATTGAAACGGAACACCAATCTCACGCATCACAAGATAGAGGTTCCCCGCATCCTTGATGTCTTTGCGGATGGTACGTAGCTCACGCTCATAATCCACAGCAAGGCTGTCAGCTTTTTCGTAATCGTAGGTTTTGGCCTGTGGTTCAGACTCGCAAGAGCTGAGAGCAATTCCAAGTGCTAAGAATCCTGCGGGAATTAATTGGCAAACTGTCTTCATGTTGAATGGCTTTTTTGGTTCATAGTGTGGCAAAAATGGAGAATAACTGCAACGTACAGACTTAAGTTCTCATTATTTATCCACTATCAAACCTGAATTCGTTTTGGGTTTATTGTTCTGGCTGTGGATTACGCAACCTGCAGGTCAAGGTTTCAATAACAGCATAATAAATGGTATAGTGCTGTATATCAACCACCTTTACCCGACACAACCAGCGACTAGAATCTCGCACAGGACTGACTTTAATTCTCTTTCTTCGACTTACTCGGGTTGAGCCACCTAAGTGTTGGAGATTTTTTGTTTCACCACAGGCTCAAACTGCCTTGGGGATTGCCTAAAGGCGATCCCGAAAGGGGGAAACAACAGCCAAATCCAGCCACAAAAGTGGCCGGGATTTTTTGTTTCACCACAGGCTCAAACTGCCTTGGGGATTGCCTAAAGGCGATCCCGAAAGGGGGAAACAACAGCCAAATCCAGCCACAAAAGTGGCCGGGATTTTTTGTTTCACCACAGGCTCAAACTGCCTTGGGGATTGCCTAAAGGCGATCCCGAAAGGGGGAAACAACAGCCAAATCCAGCCACAAAAGTGGCCGGGATTTTTTGTTTCACCACAGGCTCAAACTGCCTTGGGGATTGCCTAAAGGCGATCCCGAAAGGGGGAAACAACAGCCAAATCCAGCCACAAAAGTGGCCGGGATTTTTTGTTTCACCACAGGCTCAAACTGCGTTTGGCCTTTGGTGAAACAAAAAATCCTGCACCCTATTCAGGGTGCAGGATTTGGCTGCGGAGAGAGGGGGATTCGAACCCCCGATACCCGTTTCCGAGTATGCATGTTTAGCAAACATGTGGTTTCAGCCACTCACCCACCTCTCCGGTTCTTCGGCTGAATTCATGCATCGAAAGCATATCACAAACGATGCTTAAAATGAATGTGGGCGCAAAAGTATAAAATACCCCAATAACACGAACTATAGTCATGGCGAAAAAAGCTGCTGTTCGGCTTTTCTTATTTTTGCTGGCAAACGAACACATTTTTATGCGCTCAACATTATTTTACGCACTTCTATTTCTGACAGTGTTTATTACATCTTGTGAAGAAGCCTATGAAACTTCTGGTAAATCAGAGCGCGCAAGAATTGCTATAACCTCAGATCCTGATGCCATACACCCTGTATTGTATCGAACCATCAATGCGCAATCCATCAACGATTTGGTTTTTCAAAAGCTTATGCAAACCGATCCCGCGACCCATGAACCAGTTCCGGTACTTGCATCAGCCCTCCCTACGATAGCACCATACCACGACTCTTTAATTCGTATTACTTACGATATCAAGAGCAATGCTGCTTGGACTGATGAAACACCCGTTACTGCCGAAGATGTGGTTTTCACTTTTAAGGCTACTGTGATGCCGGGGGTGCGCGCAGAAGGCAAACGCGATTTTCTCCGGGGCATCCAATCAATTTATGCGGATAGCACCAATGAAAAACGCGTTCACTTTGTGTGTGAACACAATCTGAGGACTACCTACGCTACAGGAGCCGAACTTGGCATTCTACCGGCTCACCTCTACGATACAGAAGGTTTGATTAAGGATATATCGTTCAGCGAAATTATCCGTCACACCGGCAACGAGGAGTTGCCCGAAAACTGGCAACTGTTTGCGGAAACTTTCAACCACAGCAGGTTTTCCAGGGACCCCGACTACGTGCAGGGCTCAGGCCCTTACCAACTCACAAACTGGACAAGCGGACAATCTCTACTTCTCACCCGAAAAGAAAACTGGTGGGGTAAGAAGACCGAGAAAACACTTTGCTACTTTCAAAATTACCCTCTTGAAATCAAGTACTTTATTATCGCTGAACCTACAGCAATTATCAAGGCGGCAAAAAATGACCAAATCGATGTCGGGCCAATTCTTAGGTCTCAGGATTATTACGATTTACAGGACAATCCCATTTTTCTGAAATCCTTCAAACTTGCCAGCACACCTGAACTTTCAACCAATATCATCCTGATGAATGGCTGCAAACCCATTCTGGCAGATGTAAAGGTTCGCAAGGCATTGGCTCACTTATTTGATGTTCAAACCTATATCAATGTGGTTCAAAAAGGAAGTGGCACGCAAGTAACCGGGCCGCTTCATAACAGCAAGCCAGGCTACCACGGCGGAATCGAACCTTATCCTTTCGATGCACAAATAGCCGCTCAAATGCTTGAAGAGGCCGGATGGACTGATAGCGATGGTGACGGAATTCGGGATAAGGTAATTGACGGCGTAAAAACCGACCTTGTTCTTGAATACCTGTACCACACAGGACATGAAGGCCGTCGCAACGCAGGGATGATGCTGCAGGATTGGGCAAGGGCTGCAGGTGTTCGCATAGAGGTGAGAAACGACGAGTGGCTGGTATTTATTGAACGCCTTATGGCTGGTGACTTTGACCTGGCCTTTTTCTCATGGACAGATGAGCACGCGCCAACAGACCCAACTCCCGTTTATCACAGCAGCGCCATCGAGAATGGTTACAATTTTAACTGTTACAGTAGTCCCGTTGCAGACTCCCTCATTGAAGCTATCGCAAATGCCCAAAACCAAAAGCAATATGAGGAAAACTGGAGGGAGCTTCAGGTAGCATTGCACAACGATGTGCCCAATATTTTTCTTTCAACCAACCAGTCAAGAATTTTTGTTTCAAGAAGGTTTTCGGGATTTGCCCCTATGACTATTCCTCCCGGTTACTTCGCGGGCAGCTTGAAGCCGGCCCAATAGAACTCACATCCATGGCATGGCGAACCTTGAAGCGACTTCTGTACTGGTTTCCAGGTTTGTTTTTGGTTTGTTTGTTGGGCTTTGTACTGATACAAGTCTCTCCCGGCGACCCAGTGCTTGCCCGGTTGAATCTCGCCCCTCACGCTGGCTCCGCGCACGAAAGCATCTATGAAACATCTGCCTATCAAACCACACGCGTTGCCCTTGGTTTAGACCGTCCACCTTTCTACCTCAGTGCAACTCCATCCACAGTACCCGACACGCTGGGGGCCATTGCACACCCGGGCAGACGCAAAGCCTTAAAGGCTCTTAGTATGCGTTTGGGCGGTTCTGAGAAAGTTCTGGATTGGTACCACACCCACAATGAATTACGGATTCATTTGGCTAAAAGTGAATCGGCTATGGTTCAGCGACTGGCCTCCGACATTCTCCTTCAAAGCAATTTGCAGGAAATTCTTAGAAGATACCAGCTATTATCAGAAGGGTGTGAAAAGGCTGAAAATACTGCCTTGGTGATGAAAGTGGCGGTCGTTGCCGCAAAACTCAATGAAAATCAACAAAGCTGGAAGAGCTTTATTCCCGTATTCCAATGGCACGGTATTGACAATCAATTTCACCGATGGTTGCTGGGGCATAAAGGTGAGGGAGGGTTGATTCGGGGAGATTTTGGACGTTCATACAGAGACAATCAACCCGTAGCACCCATCTTAGCAAATGCATTTTCGCAAACCTTGCTATTGGCCGTAGCGGCATGGTTGCTCATGTTTGTTGTTGCCGTTCCTGCGGGATTGAAGCTTGCACAGATTGATTCACCCGGAAAGTCCCGTTTCTGGCTGTACCTTCTGTTGGTATTGTACTCCATCCCCGGCTATTGGCTGGGAACCCTGATGCTCACATTTCTGTGCAGCCCGGACTTTTTAAACTGGTTCCCGGTAGCATACAAACTCATGGACATCCCTGAGAACGCGTCGTGGTTTAGCAGGCAACTTATCATCATGTATCACCTTATACTACCTGTAACCTGCTGGACCGCTGCCGGCGCAGCTTTCATTGCCATCCAAACAAGGAAGGAAGCCAGAGCCATCATGCGCAGCAGAGGCTACCTCGGGGCAAAATCGCGAGGGCTTTCCGAGAAGCAACTCATGACAAACCACGTTGCCCCGCGAGCCCTGATTCCGGCAATCGGTTGGCTGGGAGGATTGATTCCCGCTTCACTTTCGGGAGCTGTCGCCATTGAACTCATTTTCTCCATCAACGGTATGGGCAACCTCGCTTTTCAATCCTTTCATGCCCGTGACTATCCTGTTGTGATGGCTATCATTTTTATAGCGGCGCTCACAACGTTGATTGGAACCGTGGTTTCAGATATTCTTCTTCACTATATCGACCCGCGAACAAGAGAAATGGCCACAAAATGAAGTCGGTTCTGCCCATATTGACCCGGTCAAAAACCCTGCTTACAGCTGGACTTGTTCTGCTTTTCCTTGCCCTTTTTGCTCCATTTCTCGCCGGAAACCAACCTATTTTGGTCAATCTCAACGGAGCGCTTCATTTCCCCGTGTTGAAAGGTGACACTGACTACACCATGAGAGTGGCCGCACTTGCTCAAAACAAAGACCTGCAGTGGATGGTGAAACCTCCGGTTCCCTTTTCACCGCATGATATGGATTTGCAACGCGTGGCTGTTCCTCCGTTCTCAAAAGCCGCTATTCCCGGGATTGAAAACACCCGCCACTGGTTAGGCACGGACGAATTAGGAAGAGACGTACTTGCGCAAGTAATTCATGGCAGCAGAACTTCGCTCATGATTGCGCTGATCGCGGTTGCCCTGGCCGTAATGATAGGCATACTGCTCGGCGCCCTGGGCGGCTATTGGCACAACCGCAATTTGCAACTTCATTTTCTGACTTTTTTCTTTTGGGTTGTGCTTGTGGTTCTTGTTGCTCACGTGGCATGGGTAGCATGGCAAATTCAGAGTTGGATGACGTCAGCCCTCCTTCTAATCCCCGTGCTTACCTTTATATACCTCCTCCGGCGAGTCAATCAATGGCTATTAAAATCACGGGTCAAAAATTGGAGCATAATGCTCACGCCCGACGCATGGGTTCTCTGGGTGGTTCACCTGATTACAGCTCTCCCTGCTTACTTCATTTTAATTGCTTTGCTAGCCGTGTGGAGAGACGTTTCGGCTGTGGGACTTTCGGTCATTTTGGGCTTACTGATGTGGCCCGACATAGCCCGGCTCATGAGAGCTTCTGTAATTTCCGTGCGCAACGAGGCCTACATTGATGCCACCAGCGCACTCGGAATCAGCCCCTGGAGAGTAGTCCTCCGACACATTGCACCCAATGCATGGCGCTCAGCGCTCACAACCATAGGTTTTGCTGTGGGGGCGGCCATTGTTGCAGAGTCTTTTCTGTCTTTTATCGGTATCGCATCAGCCAATACCGTTTCGTGGGGAACGCTCCTTGCATCTTCGCGCGCCAACCCCGAATGGTGGTGGCTTTCTGTATTTCCCGGGCTTGCATTGATTTCGGCTGTGCTGGTATTTTACCGCTTGTCTGGGTTGTTGATAAGCTCTCCCGAAAAGAAAGCGTAACTCCCCGCAGTGATTGTAACTTTGTAACTCAACACACTATGAATCAATATAAGTGAGAATCAACACCAGGGTTTACAAAGTGCTACCGATGAGCAGGGCCGTGCCATCAGCCCGGTTCTTAAAAGCAATGTAACCTAGAACTTTTGGATAGACAACCACATTGTGCGAGCCATAAAGTTCAATGGAAAGTTCACAGATTTAGTGAAAATCAAAAAGGAAATAGAGGTTTTCCGACGATAGTGTAAATCAGCTGTGCACGGCTGCTTTGCATTCCCTAAATTTGCAACCCCAAAATCAGGATGATGATAGAGATAACCCTTCCCGACGGAGCAATCAAAAAATTTGAAAGCGGCGTAACCGCAATGGACGTTGCGATGAGCATCAGCGAGGGTCTGGCGCGCAACGTGCTGGCAGCCGAAGTAAACGGGGAGGTATGGGATGCAACACGCCCCATCCATGAAAATGCTGCGCTGCGTCTGCTTACCTGGCGAGACGACGAATCGCGTGCCGTACTCTGGCACTCCTCGGCTCACCTCATGGCCGAAGCCATCGAGTCGCTCTTTCCCGGAGTGAAATTCGCCATTGGCCCTCCGGTAGAAAACGGTTTTTACTACGACCTTGACCTGGG
>REDV01000085.1 GCA_007695365.1 Cryomorphaceae bacterium
GGCTCCGTAGCTTAACTGGATACCTGCCTGCCGGCAGGCAGGGAGCACCCAAATGAAAAAGCCATGGAAACCTGGTTTGTTTACGTTCTTTACAGCGAAAAATTCGGTCGCTATTATACTGGAATGGCGCAGAATCCCGATCGGAGGCTTAAAGAGCATAACAAAGGGAAAACCAAATCGACAAAAGCTTTTAGACCTTGGGAGATTATTCACAAGGAACAACTAAATTCGCGACCAGAAGCCAGGCAAAGAGAAAAATTTCTCAAGTCCGGGGTTGGAAGAGAATACATAAAGGGGCTCCGTAGCTTAACTGGATACCTGCCTGCCGGCAGGCAGGGAGCACCCAAATGAAAAAGCCATGGAAACCTGGTTTGTTTACGTTCTTTACAGCGAAAAATTCGGTCGCTATTATACTGGAATGGCGCAGAATCCCGATCGGAGGCTTAAAGAGCATAACAAAGGGAAAACCAAATCGACAAAAGCTTTTAGACCTTGGGAGATTATTCACAAGGAACAACTAAATTCGCGACCAGAAGCCAGGCAAAGAGAAAAATTTCTCAAGTCCGGGGTTGGAAGAGAATACATAAAGGGGCTCCGTAGCTTAACTGGATAGAGCACCGCACTACGGATGCGGAGGTTCGGGGTTCGAATCCCTGCGGAGTCACTAAGAATGGAAAGCTGCTGCACTAAAAGTGTAGCAGCTTTTTTATTCGGAATCCGGAAACAATAGGGATCAACGATGTTCATCGCGTTTCTCCAGCGACTTCTTTCGAGCATTCAAAAACTCCACCAGCTTCCGCACCGCTCTACCTCTATGCGAGATTTGGTTCTTATTCTCGCTGCTCATCTCTGCGAAAGTCATCGAGTAACCCTCCGGGTGAAAAACAGGATCGTAACCAAAACCTCCCAATCCCGAAGGCTCCGTGGTTATTTGCCCTTCCACAATACCGTCAAACAGCCATTCCTCATTTTCCAGAATGAGCGCAATGGAGGTTCTGAACCTCGCTTTTCTGTTGCTTTTTCCTTCCAGCTCGGACAGCAGTTTTTCGATATTGTCTTCCGACCTTTTTTGAGGCCCGGCGTAGCGCGCTGAGAAAACACCCGGGGCACCTCCCAGTGCATCCACCTCCAAACCGGTGTCATCTGCAAACACATCGTATCCGTAATGTTCTTGCACAAAGCGCGCTTTGATAAGGGCATTGCCTTCGAGGGTATCGGCTGTTTCCGGAATTTCATCATGGCACCCGATGTCGGTTAAGCTCAGCAGTTCATATTTACCTGCAAGCAAATCCTGCACCTCCCTTAATTTATGCGCGTTATGGGTAGCAAAAACCAGTTTTCTCATCTACTCAATTCTGTTTATCATGACTCGCCGCGAAAATACCTTTTCGCGCCATCTGGCCTGAATGATGTACGTACCCGACTGCAGAAATCCAGTTTCAACCCTCCATTCGTGGTATCCAGCGGGGTACGTCTCACTTCGATTCAGCAATATCTTTCCATCTGACTGCACGAGCATCCATTCAATTTCCGAACGCGCTTCCAAATTAAAGGGCTGCACAAACCATTGCGTGGCTGGATTAGGGTAGGTCTTAAACAAAGAAAAAGGCTCATCCCCAAAGGATTTACACAATTTGTTGTTTTCCGGTACAGCATCCGCATCCACACCGTTGGGTTTTCTGGCTTCTACACAAAGTACAGGCTCATTGATTTGAGGGTTGTAATTCAGCTTACTTTGAAAGGTATAGGACGTAAGTTGATTTCGATTGAGACTTCCCTCCCAAACCTCTGAGACTCTCGTCCCATCTGCCAATGACATCACAAGCTCAACACTTCTCAAACGGTGGTTATTGTAATTGGCAAATACACACGACACCTGAAGCTGGTTATCCGTAAGTTGGTAGCTGACATCTTTCACGGCCACGTCATAATAAGGCTCAAGGGCATACACTGTTGCAAATGCTTCACCGGAGCACCCGACGTCATCAAACACGAAAAGGAAAACCTCATAAACTCCGGAATCCTGATAGGTGTGTTGCGGGGAAATCTCAAAACTTAATTCTCCATCTCCAAACTCCCACCAATGCGTTTGCCCGTACTCGTTGGGATTGGTGAAATCAACGGCTAAAGGTGGCGGACCAATTTCATCAGAGAGAGAAATTTCGGGGGGTATTGCCGGGCTGACTTCCACAATTTGGTTCAATTGTCCCTGACAGCCAGAGGAAGTAGTAACAGAGAGAAAGATCGGATAACTGCCTGGTTCTTCAAACTGGGTAGATATGGAATTCTCTTCGCCCAACAGCACACCGGCAGACTGCCACATCCAGCCAATGATTTCGTCGCCCTCATCAGGTAAACTTTCATCGTGGAGCTGAAAATTACTTCCCGCGCAAGCCGGTGTATTGGTGAATACCACCTCAGGGTTTGCAGCTACGGTAACCATTTGGGATATTGACCCAAAGCACCCAGCAGAACCGTCAATGGTCGTCCAAACTTCATGGTTCACCTCAAAGGCACCTGAGCCGGGAAAGAGATGCAGAACGCTCTCTCCGGGAAGCGCCACTCCGGCAAGATTCCACGCATAATTTAGCGGACCGGTGAGGTCTGTATTGGTGGTGCTTTGAAGTAGCATGGGGGTACCCTGACAGGTGGGCTGCCAGTTAAAAGATGCTTCCGGGGTGGGATTCACGGCTACAGAACCTGTAAAGATATCGGAGCAACCTTCATCGCTCCAGATCTGCAGAGAAACTTGCTGAACACCGGGAATATTGAACACATGTGTTGTTTGTGGCACCCCACCCACCTGTGTCGTGCCAAAATCCCACAGCCAATCCACAATGAAGCCCGAAGATATAGTACTCAAATCTTCGTAAAGGGCGGGGCTACCGCTGCAAATGAGTCCTACATCAAACAGCGCCTGCGGGCTTTGGAAGACCTCAACATTTTGAGACACACCCGCGCTGCAACCTGCGGTCGTAATAACTTCTATAGACACGGTAAACGACGAGGTATCTGCCGGCTGAAATACCACCTGCGAGCCTGTAAACGCTATACCATCAATAATCCAACTGGTCTCGGCAATATCAGAACCATCCGAAGTTTGGCTTGTGTTTTGAAAAACCACATCCTGTCCGGCGCATGCCACGTCGTATTCAAACATAGGTGTAGGAGCCTCTCCTGCAATTTCTACCCAAACCGAGTCCGATGATGAGCATCCATTCGGGCCCGTTACAAAAAGAACATACCAGCCGTCAACTTCAGGCACCGGCACGGTTTCTTCGCCATCCAAAAACCAGGTGTAGCTATGCCCTGGCAAGGGTGTAAGAGCTGGCTGCAGAATATTCCCCGTGCAAAAAGTTTCAGGCATCAAAATTTCTGATGCTTCGGGGGTATCATAAACCTGAAAATCAACCGCAACACCACAGCCGTCTGATTGAGTCAGGGTAACGCTGTAGCTTCCGGGTTCATCAATGGCCACCGCCGTTCCTTCCCACGCAGCTTCACTCCATTCTATTTGTAGCGAGGCATCCTCCAGGTTAAGATCTATCTCATGTGGCCCATCCTGGCATACAGAACCGCTCAACGCAGGTGGAGCAAATGAAAGCACCTGAACCGTATCGCGATACACATCATCAAAAATACTCTCAACCTCAATGATGTATTGCCCGGGTGTGCTCACTTCCAAAGAGTTTTCATCCCAGGCCAGAAGCTCTTCATCACCATCCTCTGAAAGCGAATACCACGCAACGGTTTTAAACCGATTGGCAACTTCAAGAAACAAGGGGCAATCGGGCAGAATGTAGCGAACACCTCCAAGGCTGGGGGGAGGGGCATACTTGGCTTTAAGTTGGTGCCACAGCGTATCGAGTTGAGCATCACTTAATGCTTCGTTGTACAAAATCATTTCGGCCAGAGAACCTCGAAAAGGTCTGTCTTCAGACCATGCCAGCCCCACATTCAAGGTACCGTTTACAGACCGTGTCTCACTGCCTGCCACTTTGAGTTCGTTGTTTTCGAAGAACGCGGCATTTCCTCCTGATGCCCTGTGAAAGGTTACGATAAAGTATTCATTGGGTACCGGTGAGCTATAGGTAGGCAAGACCCCCGGTTTAATGGTGCTGTTGGGCTGAATAAACAAGAACAACCGGGAAGGCGTGTCGTAGAGAAAAGCTTGTGCATTCTCCTCCACACGAAATACATTGACCATGGTTAGCGGCTGCGAAACACTGATCTCCAACTCGTAATACGTAGTTAAACCAAACTGTACCGTTGACAAACCATTGAGTTGTTGCTCGGCTTCGTTGTGCGTTGGTTGGGCGCTGGTGTCAGGCTGGTGCAATGTAACGTCTCCCACCAATGATGACCATGACACAACCTTTCCATTCACTATCTCCTTTTCAGATTCCGGAGCCAGCCAAAGTACTGCTCCGGCATCTACATATTGCCCAAAGACTGGTCTGAAAGCGAGAACAAACAACAATAACACCAGTGCTTTAAGCAAAAAACGAAAGCCCCCTTTAAAGGATGAAAGGAAGTTCTTGTTTAAGGGGCTGGTTCGCACAATCATTTCAGCGATGTTATCAACCTCAAAGTAACGAATTTCCCGTAAATCAGCACTCGTGTCACTCTTTCCTTTGACCTTTCGCTCACAAAAGAATTTTGTTACTTAGCCGGCACGCTACATTGCCATTGAACGCACTACCTCGAATATCCATCATTACCCCGAGTTTCAATCAGGGAGAGTTTCTGGAGCAAACCATTGATTCGGTGCTAAGCCAGAACTACCCAAACCTCGAATACATGATTATAGACGGTGGCAGCACCGATCAATCTGTAGATATAATCCGCAAGTACGAAAAACATCTGCATTACTGGGTAAGTGAACCGGACAAGGGTCAGAGTGATGCCATCAACAAGGGTTTCAGGCATGCCACAGGACAGGTCATAAACTGGCTTAATTCAGACGACTACTATGAACATGGCGCACTCCGGATTGTAGGAGAACGATTTCGAAATCCGGAAACCAATGTGTTCGGAGGGGTGAGTGTTATCTTCAATAGTGAAGGTGAACTTTACAGATCGCGAGGCACAGATCTGTACCCCGGAAATTTGGCAAAAACCATCGGTTTGGCCCGGATAGACCAACCGGAAACATTTTTCCGGAAAAAGTGCCTCGAAAAAATGGGCCCATTGAACACTTCATTCCATTATTTGATGGACCGCGACCTGTGGATACGTTACCTGTTTGCCTTTGGCCTCAGCGGAATTGAGCGAGACAACACCCTGCTGGTTCATTTTCGTTTGCACAGCGAATCCAAAACCGTTTCGCAGCAAAAATCATTTAAGCAAGAGCACATCAATTATTACTACACGCTATGCACGCTGTGCGGCTTAACCGAACAGGCTGCACTTATTAAAAAACTGTGGCCGTGTGAGATTCTGCCTCTGGATTATCATCCCGATCAATCCATCACCGAAAAAGCCCTTCCGTATTTCTTTGCGCGAATGGCCGACGAATGCTACCAAAACAATGACAGATTGCGTACCCGAGAAATCCTCAATCACATAACACTCGACGAGCTGGACGACCAATACAGGGCACTGGTGCAAAAACTTTCTTTCCGAAACCAATACATACCTTTGTGGCTTTTACGCGCACTCCGAAGCCTTGGTTAGCCCTATGACCGCAGCTGTTATCATTCCAACCTACAACGGCGCCGGGCGGATCACCCGCACGTTACAAGCACTCTCAGAACAAAGCCATCTCGATTTTGAGTTGATTGTAGTTAATGATGGCTCAACTGACGAAACGGTGCAAGTGATAACGGCCATGGAAATGTTTCCCAAACCCATTGTCATTTCGCAGACCAATAAAGGACGTGCCGGAGCCCGAAACGCGGGACTTCGATCAACCAGCGCAGAACTGCTCATTTTCTTTGACGACGACATGGTGCCTGAAAAAGATGCCGTGTTGAAGCACATGGTACACCATGAAGCTTATCCAATGACCGCCCTAACCGCCATACAGCAGGCCAACCCGGCAGAGGCAAATACCGACTTTTTACAATTTACGGCTTTCCGAAATGAGCAATGGATGAAACGCTTAGGCAAAGAGCTTAAGCTCATGAATGCATCCAACCTATTCTTTACAAGCGCTCATTGCAGCATGCCGGCGAAATTACTGCATGCCGTGGGCGGTTTTGACGAAAGCATGACCGACGCCGAAGACTTTGAGCTTGCCACGCGTATCCTGGAATCCGGCTATCATGTTTACTTTTCGCCTGAAATCCGCGCATGGCACGAGGACGGGTTGACAATGGAAAAATACATCCTTCGTCAGCGTCAATACCTTGCAGCCTGGAAGAGTTTGGCCGCAAAAAAACCACATCTCATTCGTAATTACAATCGTTTCTCACTTCGCTCACCAAAAGGAATCAAAAAGATGTTTTTCAAGGCTCTGGCACAGCCTCAACTTGTTAGCGCCGTAGATAACGAACAACTCCGCTTTCTTCCGAAAAAGCTTCGATACCAACTGTACGAATACATCATAGCATCTCTGGGCAGATATAACTCCAACACCGAACTCATCACAAATGCCCGTTAAGGTTGTTTACATACTTTCGGATCTCGATTTTGCCCTTGCATTCGGGTGGGTTGCCAAACACCTGAACAAAGAAGCTATTTCACTGGAAGTTATCCTCATCAATCACGACAGGAAGGAAACTGAATTGGAGCGCATATTTTTGGCAGAACACATACCCGTACATAAGGTTCAGGCGGCAAATGGAAGGCGGGCAGTACTGACCGTAGGAAAAGTGCGGATGCTCCTCCGCAAAATACGACCGCAAGTAGTACACTGCCACATGAGACGAGCAAATATCATAGGACTCACAGCAGCATGGCTTGCGCGAATTCCAAAGAGAGTATATACCCGGCACTATGCTATGCAAAACCATGTGTATCACCCTCAAGCCGTAAAAGCCGACTTGTTTGTGAACAGTTTGGCTACTCACATTGTAGCTCCATCGCAAGTGGTGAAAGACACTCTGCTTAAAAAAGAAAAAGTTTACCCAGGCAAAGTATTGATCATTGAACACGGCTTTGACATTGCTTATTTTGCAAAGCCCAATGAGCTTGATGTGAACAATCTGCAGAATGAGCTGAACATAAACGACAACCAACCCGTAGTGGGAGTCATTGCCCGTTACCTCGAGCTAAAGGGCATTCAATATATTATCCCGGCTTTTGCGAGGCTACTGCAAGACTTTCCGGATGCCGTGCTTCTTTTGGCAAATGCACGCGGACCCTACCAGTCAACCATTCGTCATCTGCTAAAAGATTTGCCTGCTCACTCCTATCGTGAGATTGATTTTGAAAAAAGACTCGCAGCCTTGTATGGATGTATGCACAGCTTTGTGCATGTACCTGTGTCTGCTGACATTGAAGCTTTCGGGCAAATCTATGTGGAGGCGCTTGCGGCTGGAATTCCATCTGTGTTCACTCTTTCAGGCATTGCTCACCAATTTGTTGTACACAAGCACAACGCATGGGTGGTAGACTACAGGAACAGCGATGCCATTTACGAAGGGCTAAAGGCTCTTTGCACAAACCAATCACTGCGGGCAGATTTGATAGCGAATGGGCAAAAAGACGTGGAGAGCTTTGCGCTTGACACGTTTATCCGAAAAACCGAAGCCTTATATGTCTGAGCCCTTTTTCTCCATCATTATCCCAACGTACAATCGTGCATCTTTCATAACGAAGACCATTGAATCAGCTTTGAATCAAAACCAAGACTCTTTTGAAGTAGTGGTAGTTGACGATGGGAGTACTGACGAAACGCAGGAAATCCTTGGTGGCCTTGCCGATAAACGGCTTCGCTGCGTTTTTCAGGAAAACAAAGAAAGAGGGGCTGCCCGAAACAGAGGAGTGCGCGAATCAAGAGGCCGTTATGTTTACTTTCTGGACTCAGATGACTTACTCTTTACCAATCATTTAAGCGAAGCATACAAAACCCTGTCGAATGAGGAAGCAGAGTTTTACTTTCAGCCTTATAGTATGCATGATGAAAAGAGCGGAAAACGAAAAGATATTAAAATGCCATCTGGCGACCCCGGTGAATTTCTGGTGCGCCACGGTAATTTCATAAGCTGCCACGGGGTTTTTTTGAGACGTGATATTGCGCTAAAACATCCATTTGTAGAAGACAGGGCCATGGCCGGAAGCGAAGATTATGAACTATGGCTGCGGCTTGCTGCACGCTACAAGCTGCATTTGGGCAAAACTGTTACTTCTGCACTGATTGACCACCAAGACAGAAGCGTATTTAACTTCGATCCTAAAAAACTGATTGACCGCAAAACATTGTTTCTCGAGCGAACAATGGCAGATGAAAAGATTCGCGAAAAATGGGAAAGTTTTTTCTCCTGGTTAAAATCAGGTGCGTACTCCTACATCGCTCTTCATCTACCCCGGGGAAAACGCTTTAATCGGTTGCGTTCTCAATACCTCTGGAAGGCTGTACTTTCTCGTCCTGCTTTTATCTTCAGCAAGCGAAACATTGTGATTATCCGGCAACTGCTGATCGGGCGCTGAACGCATGGGGTGAGCCTTGCTTTCTACCGGCTAAAGGATTCTTCTTAGCGGCTTTCAACATTTTCACTTCATAATTGAGAATCAACAGACTTGCAACGTAAAAGGGTATGCATGGAATTTTGTATCGTGCCAATGCACCAAAATTGTAGCTGGTAAATCCTACAGCGAAAGCAAAAAATAGTGCAAACGTTACCGACATGAGCAAAAACGGATCTTTAAACAGCAGCCTGATCACTCTGAAAAAACCTAGACCGAAAAAAATAAAAAGCGAGAAAATGAACAATGCCGCGCTCTCGGCTGCGCTGGCAATCATCATTACGCTACTAATTTCCCAGGGATAAGGCCGAAACAGCGTAACGTTTACTGCAGCGGGAAAAACCTTCATAACCCCTAATACACTGGAATCATACTCTCCAAGAGTATAACTGGAGCCGCGACCATGATTATCGGCAGTATTCTCACCTTCGATGTAATGCCAGTTTTGAATGCTTTGGGCTGATGTGAGAAAGTTTTCCAGTGAGTACTTGCTTTGGTATTGACCAAGCAATTGCACAGACGCAACCACACCTACCAGCGCCATGGCCAAAAGAAATGGCACAATCAGCGTTCTGATAAGCTGATTTTTAATCCTGTCTTTGTAATTCATCACCATCCAAACCAGAAGTGCCGGAGCCAAAGCCATAATGACATAGGCCTTGATGGAAAATATCACGAATCCGGAGTACAGTACCAAAAACAGCCAGCCCCATCCGGTAAGGCTCGACCTCAAAAAGCGATCAATACCGTACATCATGATTCCCAAAAAACCGATAACCATGGTGTCTTTCATAATTCCTGAACCCCAGAAAAACACCGAAGGAATAAACAATACCGAAAGAGCCATTTGTCCTTTGATAGCAGGGTAGCGTTTCGCGAAAACGAGAAAGAAATGCCATACCCCTACATAGGATAGCGAAGCAAAAAATACGGTGGTGGAGAAAAAACTATCCATCCCTAGGATATTTAAAATGGCAGCTACACGCACCACAGGAAACTCCTGTCCTCCGATGTGAAACCTGAACTGCCCCATTTGGCTCGCAATTCCTGAGCTGGCTGCCTCAGCGGGGTTCCAAATAAAAGAGAGCGCCTCCAGAGGCTCTGAGAAAAAGTGCCGTGTAATCAGCCGGGCATCGTGAAAGTAGGCTAGCGAGTCTCCTCCGTAATCGTAGTAATAGGTATAAACCAATGCGTAGGAAAGACCACCCACAATCTTGGCTGTTAATCCTTTTATAAAATACTTTTGATAGAGCTCATTCTTGCCATGAAACGATTTGGTCACGAAGGCAAGTGCGTAGATGAGCGAAATATAAACAAGCGTTATGACAACATCATAGATATCCACAGCATTACAAAGTTATCAATTTGATTGCTGATATTCGCAACCCGTTGCATCATGCGTGTACTTTATTTGTCATACGACGGTCTCACAGATGCCCTCGGGCAGTCTCAAATCCTTCCCTATTTGCGAGGGTTGGCTAATCGCGGACACCACATTGACATCATCTCATTCGAAAAGCCAGAGAGGTACACCGCTCAGGGTAAAGAAGTAATGGCCGACTGCCAAAAACACGGCATTGGTTATTACCCGATTACTTACACGAAGAATCCGCCCGTGTTGTCAACACTTTTTGACATCCGCCGAATGAAAAAGAAGGCTCAATCACTGCATCGCGAAAACCCTTACCAATGGGTTCATTGCCGAAGCTATATCAGCGCCATTGTGGGCCAGTGGATGCAAAGCAAATTCGGGGTAAAATTTCTGTTCGATATGCGGGGCTTTTATGCCGATGAGCGTGTAGACGGTAACATCTGGCCTCAGTCAAACCCAATATATCGCTCGGTATATAGCTACTTTAAACGCAAGGAACGCGATTTTCTGACCAGAGCAGATCACGTGATATCGCTTACGCACAAGGCCAAAACCATCATAGAGAGCTGGAATGTTGTATCCTCTCCGGATAAAATAAGCGTCATTCCCTGCTGTGTGGATTCAAATCATTTTCAACAAAGTACAACTGGAAGACAGAAGGTTCGCAATGCTCTCGGAATTGACAATGACACCCTGCTGATTGGGTATGTGGGCTCCACCGGAACATGGTACCTGCTGAAAGAAATGCTCTTGTTTTTCAAAGAGGTAACCAAATTGCACCCAACTGCAAAACTGTATTTCATCACGCTCGACAACCCCTCACCCATTCTGGAAAAAGCCAGGCAAGTCGGTCTGCGAAATGACCAATTGCATATTGCCCCGGCAGAGCGTAGTGACTTACCCGCACATTTATCAGCGCTCGACCTCAGTATGTTCTTCATCAAACCCGTCTTTTCAAAAGCTGCCTCCTCTCCTACCAAGCACGGTGAGCTTATGAGCGTGGGTATTCCCGTGATTTGTAACGCAGGTGTGGGAGACACCGATGAGATTGTTCAGAGCTACGGGGCCGGATATTGCCTGTATGATTTCTCTCCACCGTCAATGAAAGAAGCGGCCAAAGCCGTGAGTCGACTTCTTAAATCTGATGTTTCGCCCATCATTGAGGGCGCCAAAACGTATTTTTCGCTCGAAAAAGGAGTTGATCAACTCCACCACATCTATGAGTCTGCAAACAAGCCAACATCTCCCACGCCATTGTGAACGATTCAGCTAGTCAGAAAAATAGAAACACAGATAAAATGAGGGTGTTGCTCCTTGCCCCCTACCCTCATGCCGTAGCCCCCAACCAGCGCTTCAGGTTTGAACAATATCTCGACTACCTTCAATCCAATGATATTCAAGTTGATTACACTCCTTTTTGGTCCATAGCCGCCTGGAAAATCATCTATGAACCCGGCCATATGCTCCGAAAAATGCTTGCCCTGCTTGGCGGAATTGTCAAGCGTTTCGCTTTACTTGGCAAGCTCAACAGGTATGAATACATCTGGATTCATCGCGAAGTCCTGCCCATCGGACCCCCTGTGTTGGAATTCATCATGGCGCGCTGGTTTGGCAAAAAACTCATTTACGACTTTGACGATGCAATCTGGGTTGAGAACAGCTCCAAAGCCAACCGTTGGGTTGTGCGTTTTTTTAAGTTTCACAGCAAAGTAGGAAAGATATGCGGCTACAGCCATCTGGTTTCCGGGGGCAATCATTTTCTGGCCGATTATGCGAGACAGTTTCAAAAACACGTGGTAGTCATTCCAACTACCATTGACACCAAGCACCATCACAACCAAATTAAAGAGGTTTGCGAAAACGAGTCACTTGTGATCGGATGGACAGGTACACACTCTACCCTCATTCAGTTAAGGCAGGTTGAAAAAGCACTTGCGGAGCTTCAAAGACACTGTAATGCTGTTTTACATGTGATATGCAACGAAGACCCGCTCCTTAAAAACGTAAACTACCGCTACATCCCCTGGAAAAAAGAAACCGAAATTGATGACCTTCTGGCCTTTGATATTGGAATCATGCCGCTCAGAAACACCGACTGGGAAAGAGGAAAATGTGGATTTAAGGCACTTCAGTATATGGCGTTAGGCATTCCGGTGGTGGCTTCTGCCGTTGGAGCCAACAAGGACATCATCAACCACGAAAAAAACGGACTACTCCTTCCCGACAATCAGCCAGAAAAATGGGTTCCGGCACTGTTGCGCCTGATAGAAGACACTCAATTGCGCGAACGCCTTGGCGCAGCAGGCCGTCAAAGGGTTATTGAGCAATACGCGGTAGAATCCAACAAAGAGCGCTATCTTCGTCTTTTCAAAGATGAGCGCTAATCTATCTGTTTTCCAGACATGAAAGTCTTATTCGTTATTCCTTCTATCACCAATTTCTTCACCTTTCTGGAAGATTTGGTGAACCATTTGATTGATGAGGGAAACGAAGTGCTTTTAGCCACGAGTACTCATCATATCAGCGACATAAGCTGTTATGAACGACCTTTGCGCTGTACCCTTTACGACATTGACTTTCCGCGTGGGTTTGAACCACTCAAGCATCTCAAAGCCGCATCAAAACTTAATCAGGTGGTTCAGGAAACGAAGCCCGACATGGTAAATGTGCATTTTTCTGCCGCCGTATTTACAGCAGCTTTGGCTAAGAAGAGCAATTGGCCTGTTACGATAGGAACATTTCACGGTTTGTCTTTTCCCATTGTTACAGGTTGGCAAAAACTGGTTATCGGGATGGCTGAGCGCTGGGCTGCAAGCCGCATGGATGTTACCTACGTTCTTACCGAAGACGACCGGGAAGTTCTTGCCGGCAGAATCAAAGGTAGCGATGTGCGAACCTTTCGTTCCTATGGACTTGGGTGCAACCTCAATACCTTTGACAAACAAGCCATTCCGGAAAGTGAATCTTTAGCACTCCGAGAGCAACTTGGCATCGAAAAAAACGACTTTGTATTCATTTTTATCGGGCGGCAGGTGCATTTCAAGGGCTTCGACAAGATTGTAAAAGCATTCATGAACCTATACAAGGGCCAGCAAGACCTCAAGCTCATCCTCGTGGGTGCCAAAGACCACATTCACTCCAATAACCTTACTGAAGACCAGGAAGCTACCATGAGCAGCTGCCCCGGAGTCATCTCCGTAGGTTGGCAGGAAAACGTAAATGAGTACCTCAACATTTCGGATGTGAATGTTTTTCCGAGTATTCGTGAAGGGTTGCCGGTAAACCTGATGGAATCGCTGGCTATGGGTGTGCCTGTAATTACGGTAAATACGCGTGGTTGCCGTGATGTGGTTATCCACGAAATTGACGGAATCGTGCTGGAAGAAAACAGTGTGGAAGCACTTTCAAATGCCATGTTGCAGCTCTACCAGAACCGCGAAAACCTGCAACGATATGCCCGTAACGCATTGCGCGCAAGATTTCGTTTCGACCGCACAAATTTTATTGAAGAACAATTCGAAATATTCACGGAACTCACCGGCAAACAAGCGCGAATCAGCGAAAGAACTCATACATGATGGTATGGCTCATTGCGCAGAATAGTCATCGCTCGGTAAATTTGCTCTACAGCTATCAACCGTACCATCTGATGCGAAAAAGTCATCGCTGAAAGGGCAATTTTCTCATCAGCGCGCGCATAAATCTGCCCGTGAAAGCCGTAGGGGCCACCAATCATAAAAACCATGTCTTTTGACACCGAATGAAATCGCTTTTCCAGGTGTGTGGCAAAGGCAACCGAGTCCATGGTCTTCCCTCCTTCATCAAACAAAATCACATAACTGCCATCGCGGCAATGTTTCATCAATTCGGCAGCTTCACGACTCTTCACCTCCTCTTCACTCATCCCTTTTGACACCTTAACATCCGCCAGTTCCACGTACTCAAATCTGGCATAGTGAGAAAGCCGTTTCACGTATTGCCCAATTCCCTCTTTCAGGTAAGACTGTGTCGTTTTGCCGATGCACACCAAACGTATAATCATGCAGCGAAGCTAATGAATAGCCCCAAAAAACATGGCTATTTCGCACTTTCGAGCCACCAAAAAAATCCCTAATATTGGCAGGAAATTTGCATTCATCCTGTAAAATCTAAGCGATGCGTTTGCTCCTCACATCTCTGTTCATTATGCTGCTCGGCGTTGGATCTATTTCTGCACAGGAATCTACCGCCGATCATATTGCCAATCTCATTCGCACAGGCAACACCAATGAGTTGTCCAGGCACTTTATGAACAATATAGACCTTACCATCCTTCAAACCGACGATGTGTACAGTCGGGCCCAGGCCGCTCAGATAACACGAAAATTTTTTGACGACAACCCCCCTACGGGCTTCACAATCAATCACCAAGGAAAATCAAAGTTGGATGACCACTACCGTATTGGAACGCTTTCTACCGAAAACGGAAACTACCGTGTAACCTACTTCATCAAAAACACCGATGGTAAGTTTCTGATCAAACAACTCAGGATTGAACCAAACAACCGCGACTTTTAACGCGAAAGCGCGTCGCTTTTGTAACTTTGCGGGGTATGCCTTTACCCGAAATCAACAAAGCCATCGAGGAGCTCATTGAGCGGGCACTTCGCGAAGATATTGGCGATGGCGACCACAGCTCATTGAGTTGTATTCCCAAAAACGCCAAAAGCAAGGCACAACTCATCGCCAAAGATTACGGCGTATTGGCCGGTGTGGAGGTTGCTCTGCAAATCTTTAGAAAAGTTGATTCCACCCTGCAAACAGAAGTTCGGCTGCAAGACGGTACTCCCATTGAACCAGGACAGGTTGTACTCTATGTGGAGGGGTCGGCTCAAGCCATTCTTTCAGCGGAGCGACTGGTGCTCAACTGTATGCAGCGAATGAGCGGAATTGCCACCTACACCGCTTTTCTCTGTACCCTCATTAAAGGAACCGGCGCCAAACTTCTCGACACCCGTAAAACCAGCCCCGGACTTCGTGCACTTGAAAAAGCAGCTGTAAAAATTGGAGGCGGCCATAACCATCGCATGGGGTTATATGATATGATTATGCTCAAAGACAACCACATTGACTTTGCTGGCGGGGTTGAAAAAGCCATTGAAAGCGCGAATCAATACCTGGAAGAGACAGGCAAGAAGCTACCCATTGAAGTGGAAGTGCGCTCGTTGGATGAACTGGATCGTGCACTTGCCATAGGACAGGTTCAACGAATCATGCTCGATAATTTCAATTTTGAAGATTTACGCGTAGCTGTAAAACGAATCAATGGCCGGTTTCAAACAGAAGCCAGTGGCGGAATTACCGAAGAAACCATACGCCAATACGCTGAATGCGGGGTAGATTACATATCCGTTGGCGCTCTAACCCACAGCGTTAAAAGTCTGGACTTAAGCCTGAAAGCCATTTCCTCATGATGTTTGATTGGATTTACACCTTAAAACGTCGTATCCTCACATCATGGCCGGTGAGCACTACCATTCGGTTCTCTCAAAAACTGGTTTTACCCGGGTTCGACGGGCAAAGTGTGTTTAATGTAGCCCGATTCTTTTACGAAGCGATATTACGAGGCTCGGTATTGGATCGGGCTGCCGCCATTTCATTCAAATTTATTCTATCGGTTTTTCCAGCCATTATCGTGATTCTCACCCTTATTCCCTACATCCCCGTATCTAATTTTCAGGATGCACTGATGCATTTCTTCGAGAGAATGATGCCATCAGAAGCGTTTGAGGTGATTGAATCCACACTCGATAACCTCGTGAACAAAAAGCACAACACACTGCTTTCCATTGGTTTTATTCTGGCACTATTTTTTGCATCCAATACCATACAGGCCATCCTTGATGGCTTAAACGCATCCTTTCACCTCACCGATAAGCGCAGTACTTTGGGGCAGCGCCTCATTTCACTTGGCCTCATTGTTTTCCTGCCCATATTGATGGCGCTTGGCCTTTTGATATTCACTTTCAGTGGGTTTTTATTGGAGTGGCTTCACATTCAAGATGTTCTGGGCAGTGAACGGACGATTTTCCTCCTGCAGCTGTTAAAATGGATACTCAGCGCCTTTTTGATTATGACATCTATCTCTATCCTATACAACACAGCCGCCGGTAAACGCGAAAAGGTGAAGCTTTTTTCTGCCGGTGCTTCGCTCAGCACCATTGGAGTATTGGTAGTATCAGCCCTGTTTGCCACATTCGTAAACAACTTTGGCACCTACAACAAACTCTACGGTTCACTTGGCGCGATATTGGTAACGCTGCTCTGGGTGTATATCAACTTCATCACCATCCTTGTAGGATTTGAGTTAAACACGAGCATCGCCAAAGCCAAAAAGTACGGCCGGGAATTATTTAACGACTGATGATCAGAAATTTGAACTACATTATCTCAACGCTTCTGCTTCTGGGGCTTCCGGGTATGGGTCTGGGCCAATCAGGAATTTTTGGCCATTGGAAAACCTACGATGACAAAAGCGGCTATGCCCGTTCTATCGTGGAAATCACCAAGCGCGACGGTAAAGCCTACGGAGTTATTCAGGAGGTGTTTCTGCAACCCGACGAACCCGAAAACCCGCTTTGTATTGAATGCGAAGACCACCGTAAAGATCAGCCGATACTGGGAATGGAAGTGATTACCGGACTCGAAAAAAACGGTGACACCTGGGAAGGGGGCGAAATTCTGGATCCCGAAAGCGGAAGAACCTACCGCTGCAAAATATGGCTGGAGGACGGCAAGCTTAAAGTACGCGGTTACCTGGCCTTTTTGTACCGCACCCAAACCTGGATTCGCGTTGACTAAATATACATGCGTGTTTTTCGTTTAGATTTGCCAGTTGGGAGTTTTCCCGCAGCAACCCATACGGATTGAGCACACTCAAAGAAACCGCCCGACACAGTGCCATTTACAGCATGGGAAACCTTGCCGTAAAGTTGGCTGGGTTGCTTTTGCTTCCCATTATCACTGAAAACCTCAGTATTGACGAGTACGGTAGCTACACCCTGATTGAGTCTTTCAATCAAATTCTGGTGAGTATTCTTTCCATCAAACTCCCCATTGCGGCACTCAGGCTGGCCAGCTCAGACCAGCACTCGGGGCAAAAAGCCTGGTTTACGCACGCTCTTTTAATGTTGCTTGCGGTTTCCGCAGCTGTTGGCGGACTGGTTTGGGCACTCAAAAACCCACTGAGTCAGCTGCTTACCGGAGAAACGGGAAACACCTTTCTCATAGTATTGGTGGGCGCCTCCCTGATTACTGAAATGTTGGGTTTAGTGCCGGTACAATACCTACGTCTTAAGGATCGAAGTGTATCGTTTGTAAGTCTTTCGCTGCTTAAGCTCCTGGTGCTGATTGGTATGGTTTACTGGCTGGTAGAAATTGAAAAATGGGGAATTGCCGGCGTAGTTGCGAGTTTCCTGGCCGGACATCTGGCCTTTTTATTGGGCTCACTTTTCTTCCTTTACCGCCAACGCGAACCTTATCGCCCAAACTGGGAGGCCATGAAATCCATGGTAAACTATGGCTATCCATTGGTTTTCACATCAGTAATGACGGTATTGCTCGCTACAAGCGACCGGTTCATCATTCGGCATTTTCACGAGTTTGCTGATATCGGTGTATATGGTATTTCGGCCAAACTTGCCGGCATTGTGAACTTTGTGATTATCCAGGCATTTTTCATCGGATACACCGCCATTGCATTCCGACAATACGAAGACAAGGTTTTTATGAACCTGCAACCCACCATTATCAGGTTCATCAGTTTGCTCGCTATGTCGGCCATTTGGTTTCTGAGTCTTTTCAGCGAAGCCATTCTCGAGGTATTGAGCCGCGACAGCGACTATGTTGAAGCCTACCTGTACATTCCTTATTTCGGGGTGATTATCGGTTTTTCGGCGCTGCAAACATTTCTTTCCATGACCTTTCACTTTACCAAACAAACCAGAAAAAACGTTCCCATTGCAGCCACCGCTGTTACCATCAACATAGTGCTCGCCCTGATACTCGTTCCTATCCATCCGATATACGGAGCCCTCGCCTCTTCTGCACTGTCTATGATGGCTATGCTCACCATGACCTACATGAACAGCACCCGCATTTTCTACGACTTTGCTGGCCTCGGCAACCTCATTCGCATAAGCGCCGTGATTGTTGGAGGTGCGGCAATTTGTGTAGCCATCATCCATTGGGAGCCCCTTGAGAACCTCGGTTACCGCGCACTGGCATTGCTTCTAATGATTTGGCTTGCGCTCAGTATTCTTCGCATCAACGCCAAAATGGTAATCCGTACCTTGCGCTCATGGTTCTGAGTAAAATAAAAGCGCGCATCAACGGCACCAGGCTTCAACCCTCGGAAGTGCGACCGTACCTTACCTCAGAATCTTTTCAGCCCGTTTTCTTCCTCTCTACCGGAAGGTGTGGCACCGCTTGGTTTACCGAGCTTTTAGAGCAGAACAAGAAACTGGATGTGCACCACGCCACCCTTCCGGAACTATACGAGCAAGGCCTCTTTGCGTATCGCATATTGCAGCAAACCCAACCAGACGAAAAGCTACTCGAAGCGCTTTTCGAAATAGTGTTCGCAGCAAGGCAGGAACTCATGGCCACGGCGGTAATGCGCGGAAAACGCTTTGTTGAAACCAACAACCGAATAACCTTTTTTGCCCCGGTGTTGGCCGCGATGTTTCCACATGCCAAATTTGTACACCTCTATCGCGAACCGGCAGGATTTGTAAAATCGGGCATGAACCGCGGTTGGTACCAAAGCCATCGCTCGGATTATGCGCGGCTATCGCCCTTAGATGGAGATGAAAAAAACCAATGGACCGGGCAATCGCGTGTGGCCCAAATTGCCTGGCTCTGGCGTGAAACCAATATGTTTATAGACAGGAGCCTGCAAGACCTACCGGAGGACAGATTTCAGCGATTTAACTTTACCGGAATTGACAAAATCGCTGTTCAGAAGCTTTTGCAATGGTTGGAAATAGACATCAGCCCGGGTAAAATCAAGGCGCATCTCCATAAAAAGGTAAATGCGCAAAAAAAAGGAAGGTTTCCGGGCTATGAAGATTGGAGTGATGCCCATAAACGGGATTTCCTGGAAAACTGCGGTGAGTATGCCGCCCAACTTGGATTTCGCTACAAGCCCTAAATTTGCCCATGCCCTCCAAAGCCGCAGCCCATATTGACGACAAGCCGCTGGAATCCGGTTCAAAAACCAATGACATCCTTTTCAATGTTAATCTGGTTCAGGCACTGTATCCGGAGGCCGGCACACTGAAGTTCCTCAATATGGAAACCAGTGGTTTCTCCACTTCCATTCCCTTTGTTTTTAAAAGCAATACAATTGCCGGTACGCGCATTGTAATGCCCCAGTTGGTGCCCTACTTTGCACTTCAACCAACCGCCTCAAATGCTCGTGATTATTCCCTGCAAAAGAAGCTCTACGCCGAGGCTGCCAA